>JAHJTX010000064.1 GCA_018829545.1 Bacteroidota bacterium
CGTTCAAGTTCCTTTGCATAATTGTCAAGAGCTGCGAGTGTATCTTCTTCTAATCTCAAATTTATTGTTGTTTTCATACATGTGTGTCCGTGTCTATTAATGTAAGGATACTGCGTCATACTTAAAAAGTCAAAATTCTTGTCTGCTAACTCAAATTGAAAAAAGCTTAAAATTTGCTAAGAAGTTCAAATATATTTTTCTTTCCCGTCTTTTCAAGAATGTTGCTTCTGTGCGTATCAACAGTCAGTTTGCTGATAAACAATACTTCTGCGATTTCTCTGCTTGTTTTGCCTTCTCTAATAAACTCAATAATTTCAATCTCCCTATCAGTAAGTGAGAATTCTTTTTTTAGTTTTTGGGGTAATTCATTTTTAGCTTTTTCAAAGCGCTGATACTCGTATCTCTTTACCGCTTCTGCCAATTCGTCAATATCAACCGGTTTAAGCAGATAATCAAAAGCTCCGGTTTTAATTGCCTTTATTGCGTACTGATTATATCCTGTTACGAAAATAAATGTTGGATTTACTTTTTGTAATCGAACTTCATTCACAACATCAAACCCGGTTTTGCAGGGCATTTCCATATCTAGGAAAACTATATCCGGTGTAAAATCGATTATGCGCTGAATTGCACTTTCGGCATTCCATTCTTTCGAGAGGATATTAATTTGACCGAAATGTTTAAGAAGCGTTTCAAATCTATCTAACGCTTCTCTTTCGTCGTCCACTATTATGCAGTTTATTTTCGTCATTTTTTCCATTGGAAAGATCAATTTACAATTACAAAGCGCTTTCCATTTTTGGTACTTTTATATGAATTTCCGTTCCTGCCGGCATACCGCTGATGTCGTTATGGTCAATTATCTTATAAGTAATTCTTACTTTTTGAAGTTCGAAGTATAAATCAAGAATCTGCTCTAAAATACTCAAACCTTTGCCTGTGTTGTACTGAGAATGCGTCTTTGCATTTTTTCTGCCAATCCCGTTATCCCGAATAGAAATCAAGTAATCGCTTGAATTATCCGTAACGGTGATTAATAGTTCGCCTTTTTTATCAGAATGCCGCATCCCATGTTTAATTGCATTTTCAACGAAAGTGTGTACAAGTGTTTTGGGGATTTTTAATTCACGATTTACTGAATTACCAATTTCTATTATATACTCAAATTTATCGTTCAGTCTGAATTTTTCAAGTTCGAGATAGTTTTCAACGTAATCAATTTCATCTTTTAACGTAGTTAAGATTTGATCGGAACTGAGGATGGTATTACGGAGCAATTTACTGTATTTGCCGAAAATGAAATTAGCTTTTTCTGTTTCTCTTTTATAAAACAGCGAGCCTATGGAATTCATTATGTTCAGCGTAAAGTGCGGATCTATCTGGTTTTTTATACTTCTTAACTGAAGTTCGGCAATTTGTTTTTCTGCCTCATATTTTTTTTCTACAAGTTGTCTCTGTGCTTTTTGAATAACCGAAATAATAATATAGAAGCCAAGATATATCCCTGCATAAATCACAAACCGGAGATAATAGAGTAAATTTTTTCCGTAGCTGAAAATGAATGAATATTTGTCCCCACAAACTAAAAGTTCGTTCCCGTTTTCACCGTTTTCAATTAGAGACATATAATAGCATACTTGATTTCCGGGAATCCCGACAATAAGCGGCTCGGAAAAATCGTCTCTGGTTATAATTATTTGCTCAGTATATTGATCTAAAAATATAAATTCACTTATTCCATCATTATCTAAATCGTATTTTCCAGGTGCTCCATATGTATTCTCTGGAATAAAGTAATTCTGAACAATTTCGAGGTTTTGGTCAAATTCTTCAATCGTACCGTCATTCCTTATTAAAAAAAGTCTATCAGGTTTTTCGGTATCGCTGTACAAAATTGAAAAATCCAAGTCAATAGTTTTATCTAGTAATTTTTCTTTAATTTTATTTCCAACTGGATCGTAAAGTGTAATAGAGCTTTTAAATTCTCCTGTCCCGGAATAATTATTTAGAACAGCTAGAAATTTTTTTTTGCCTGATACATAAGGAGTTATAAAAGTTCTTGAAGGGAAATAGCCGATTATTTTCGGTTCAAACTCAAAATTCATTTTTTCATCAAGTACGATAAGCCACACAAAATGGTCTGAATAAGGATCTTCTACTTCACTATTTCCTACCGCGCTCGGTGAACCGAAAAATTCAGGTTTGCCATCGCCGTCAAGATCAAATGCAATTGGATTTTCAAAATTAGTATATCCGAAAGGAGATTTATATAGGGTATCATTTACTGCATCATACGCGTACATCCTGCGCGGATAATGGGAATACCCCGTTACTATTGAAAAGTAAACTTCATTCACAGAATCATTATTCAGATCGTTCATCATGCATGCATACACACTACAGTCGATCGCGCCGTTTCTTTTATAGTAATCAGTTATCGCCTTTTCTTTAATGTAGTATTCATCTTTAAAAGGATTAAAACAGCTTAAGTAAATTGAATCCTGAAATAGAGTGAATTGTAAAACATCTTTAATTCCGTCGTTGTTTATGTCTCCAAAGAAAGTAGAACCTGGCATTGGATAGGGGTGTATAATTTCGCCTTTAAAATTCCACTGGTTGATAACTCCGCCATTTGTAAATACAATCATTCCGACATTGTTTGGCAGGGGATAATGTATTTCAACTTTTTCGCTATACCCATCGCCATCAAGGTCATGGTAGTAGCTTATATGCCCGGTTGGCGTTCGTTCTTTGGCTATTTGTGAGACGGAGTATTTATTGAAAATTTCCGGAAGAGATAGAATAATGATAAGAGCTAGAATCAGGCTAAGAACATAAGTATTGGTGATTAAATAAAGCGTTACTTTCTTTAGCCTGAATTTAATTAGATTCAACCATTCTTTTTTTTGGACTTTTCCCTCACGCACTGCCTTACCTGTTTTGGTAGAACAATTATTTTAGTAAAATCCCCTCAAAGGTGAAGTTAATATATATTAATTTGTGCTTAAATATCAAACAATTAATAATAAGATTACGCTTTCGTATGCACCCGCAGCTCAGCAAATATTATAACTGAGTTTACAAATTAATTACCTTTTTATTGGCAGCGTAAAACTAAATGTGCTTCCCTTATCCAATTCACTGTTTTCAAGAAAGACTTTTCCGCCGTTCCTTTCTACAAATTCTTTGCACAATATCAATCCTAATCCAGTTCCCTTTTCCTCTCGCGATGATCCAATAGTTTTATGAGAGACGTCAATTCTGAACAATTTTTCAACATCATCTTTGCTTAAACCTATGCCGGTATCGGTAATGCTAATTTTCCAATTATCGTCAACTTCTGATGCACTGATTTTTACGCTGCCGTTTTCCTTAGTGAATTTGATTGCGTTAGTCATTAGGTTTCTTATTGTGAAAGCGATGCTGTTTTTGTCAGAATATATTTCAATGTCCTTAGGAATATCATTCGTTAAAAGAATTGCCTTTTGCTTCGCTTTCTCAAAAAGTAATTCAATCGATTCCTGAGCGACTTCGGCAAGGCTAAATGTTTCAGGATGTATTTCGGTTTTACCGCGTTGGTTGTTAGCCCATTGAAGTAAATTTTCAATTAAACTAAATGATTTTATAGACGCGACACGGATATCACTAATAAAAATTTTCCTCTCCTCCTCTTCAAGTGAGTCGTAATCTTCGGAAAGAATTTCAGTCATGCCCATTAAAGTTACAAAAGGACTTTTCAAATCGTGTGATATAATCGAAAAGAATTTATCCTTTGTAGCGTTAGCTTCACGAAGTTTTGCTTCAGATTCAACCAATGCTCTTTCGGCTTTTCTTTTTTCGGTTAGATCATTTATCACGCAAATTATTCCTGCAATTGAGCCGTTAAAATTTTTGAATACCGATTTGCTGAAAGACAAATCCCATACTCCCCCGCCCTTTTCCACAAACTGAGTTTCGTAGTTCAACATACCGCCGTTTTCATAAAGTTTTTTATCGGCTGTAATTTCCTTCTCAGCAATTTCTTGCGGAAAAAGATCGCTGATTTTTTTTCCATAAATATCTTCTGTTTTGATTCCAACAAATTCTGCGTATTGAAGATTACACCCGACAAATTCTCCTTCGCTGTTCATATAATAAGCGGGATTTGGAATATTGTTCAACATACTTTTGATGTACTCCGTTTGAATTCCGGTTATGTCCAGTCCGCCGAAATTCATTAAGCCATCGAGTATGGAAGAAAAATCAATTTTCTCATCTCCGGTTGTCTGTTCAGGTGAATTAGAATCGCCGCCTTGAACTAATGATTTAAGAGCATTCAACTCTTCAATTAATTCCTCTTTGCTTTTATTTGCGTAATCCACGAATTCTCCTTATTGTTTTTTGCAAGTTAATTCATATTTTATCCTTCATCAAGATTGAATTTAATTTATTTGTAAAGTTTTTTAGATTTGCGGATATAAACATGCTAAATCGAATTGATATTTGGATATTAGAAAAAAAATACTAAACACTAACCTATAAAGTTTATCTATAATTAAATGACGAGTTCTAATGGACTGGAATCTATTACAAAATCTTCAAAACAATAAATTATTTGTAGATATTGACGTTTCCGAAATTGATTTTTCTTCTGTTGAAAAAAACGTCCGGATGTTTAAGGAAGGCGAAATTGTTTACGCAAAAAGCGACGAAAGCAAATCCTTCTATTTAATTCTCGAAGGCTCCGTTAATGTAATCGACTATAATTTTTTAAATCGGGGAGAAAGAAAAAGCGGCGCTCAAGTGTTAAACGAAAATGATTTTTTCGGATACGAAGATTTAGCAAAAAATATTGCCAGAACCAGCACTGCATTTACGCTTTCCGATACGGCATTACTCGAATTAACAAAAGATAATTTAAACGCGCTTGCCGCCGAAAATGTAAAAATCCTTAATAATCTTAAAAGAACATTTATGAATGCAGAGAATAAACAGAAACCCGCTTCTCCTAAACAGAAGCCGGAAAAGCTGACGTCCGTTGATAGTTCCACTATGATTGATGGCAAGCTGTACGATTTCCGGCAAAGAGTTGATAAACCTATAGTTGAAGCTCCTCAAAAATCTGATTATCCTTTTGCAAAACAAACCGTTGAGTACGATGAAGAAAGAGAAGCGTTGGAAAGAGAAAAGGCTTTGGCGGAGAAAGCTCTGGAAAAAGAAATTGAAGAATTATCAAAGAAGGAAGAAGAGCTTGCAAGAGGTCATTCTTCATTAGAAAAGGAAAAAGCCTTTGCGGAAGAATCCATAGCAGAGGAGTTGGAGGAAATTAGCCGAAGAGAAAAAAAATTAAAAGAAATTGAATTGGCTTTTGAGAAAAAAGAAGAAAACGCCAAAGAAAAATTAGCCGAAGAAATTAAATCCCTTGAGAATACAAAAAAAGACCTTGAGCAGAAATCAAAGGAAATTGCAAAGGATAAGCAGTTAATAAATCAAGCAATGGAAAAAGCCAAAAAGGTTGCTCAACAAGAACTTGATGTGATGAAAAAAAATCAAGAATTAATGAGGCAGAAAAAACGCGTTGAAGAAATAATTCAAAAGGAATCTTCCTTAAAAGCTAAAGAGGTAGAGCTATCGAACCTTTTAGAAGAAGTTAAAAAGGAAAAAGAAATCGCTCAGCAAACAATTGCAAAGCAAAAAGAAGTTGAGAAGAAGGAAAAAGAGCTAACCGAAAGAATTAAAAGCCTTCAGGAAGAAAAGCAAAATGTAAATAAAAGTCTTGAGAAAGAGGATGTTTTAGCAAAGAAAGAAAAAGAGATTGAGCTAAAGGAAAAAGAACTCGCAGAAAAATACCATCAGCTTCATAACGAAAAGAAATCTATTGAACAAGCTCACTTAAAGGAAAAAGAACTTGAAGAAAGAATAAAAGATTATGAAAACAAGGCTAAATTTTTAGAGCGCGAAAAGAACTTTTCATCTACTTCTTTGAGTGAGCAGGTATCGGAGCTGACAAAACGAGAAGAGGAATTTGCTCAGAAAGAGAGAGCGCTGAAAAAAGAGAAAGAATTCTCTGAAATGGCTCTGCAAGCCGAACTCGAAGATCTGCAAAAAAAGGAAGAAGAGTTTAAAAAAAGTCTTACTGAAAGTTTGAGTAATCACTACAAAGAATTAAGCGAAAGAGAAAAAAGCTTCGATAAACGTGAATCAGAATTATTAGAAAAAATCCGCATCTTGGAAGATGAAAAAAACAGAATGGCAATGCTGAATGAATCTCTGGATCACAAAGCCAGCGAGTTAAGCAAACAAATGAACAATTTGAAAAGCTCCTTAAAATATCAGAGTAATTCCCCAATTAAAAGCGACGATGCGAAGGTTAAAGAACTTTTGATCTTTAGGGATCCTAACACAATTTTTCAAACTTTTAATCACCAAGACATTGCAATAATGCTGGTAAATTTGACACGCGGAACAGTAAACTTTGCCGCTGATTTTAATACAAGTATTTCCGAAATGCTAAAAAAAGGCAAAAGAAAAATTATTATTGATTTTACGCATACGGAATTTCTAGATTCCACTTTTCTGGGCGCGCTGGTGTCAAACCTAAAAAAACTTTCAAAAGAAGGCGGCGAATTAAAAGTTGTGCTGGATCTTAAAAAAATTACTTCCACAACTTTTTTGCTTTCCGGTATGGATAGAGTTTTCAAACTCTACGAAAGTATAAGTGAAGCAATTAACGATTTTTTACTCGTTGATTAGCTGATTATTTTTTGAAGACCCTCATCACAATTTTTAGAAAAGCGGTGAGTCCGGTTACTTTTTTTTCTATTGATGTTGAAAATTGAAATTCAAGAATTCCTTTTAGTCCGTCGAATAATTTTTTACTGAATGGATGCCACCACAATTCTTTTTTTGTAAACGATAATAAATCATCGACAATAACTTGAGTTTGTGTCATTGAGTTGAATGAAAACTCTCCATGAGAGCGGCTGCCTCCGGAATCTTTAAAACCTCCCCATGGAGTTTCCGCTAATCCGTGACTCATTAGATGATCATTTATTAAAACTGCTCCGGCATTAATTTGTTCAGCAATTTTTTTTGCTTTTTTTCTATTCCGGCTCCACACCGAACCTGTCAATCCGTATGTTGAATCGTTTGCAAGTTTAATTGCTTCGTCAATATTTTTGAATTTCATTACGCCCACAGTCGGTCCGAATGTTTCTTCGCTCATTGCAAGCATAGTATGATTTACATTCGTTAAAATTGCCGGACTTAGATGACTTACAGGAAGTTGCGATTCAGGTTGTGTCCTAAACACTTCAGCGCCCTTTTCCACAGCATCTGCAATATGTTCCTCAACAATAATTCTTTGGTCTTTGGTTGTCATGCAGCCAATTTCAATTTCTTGATTTATAGCACTGTTCAATTTTAGAGACGCAGTTTTTTCTGTGAGCTTTGTTACAAATTCTTCGTAAACATTTTCCTGCACATAAATGCGTTCGACACCGCCGCATGATTGCCCGCTGTTTTGAAATGCAGCCCAAACTGCGCCGTTAACAGCTCTGTCTAAATCAGCATCTTCGCAGACTATCATAGCGTCATTACCGCCCAACTCCAACGAGACCGGAGTTAATGACTGTGCGGCATTTTTAAGCAGTTCTTTTCCTACTGAAACAGAGCCGGTGAAAAATACTTTATCAATACCTTGCTCAAAAATTATTTTTCCAAATTCACTTCCGCGCATATTTACAAGAGTGAATAATCCTTCAGGAAGTTCAGCGATTTTAAAAGTTTTTACAAGAGCTTCGCCAATTAGTAATGATTGATTTGCAGTTTTTAATATTACTGCATTACCAGAAAGTAGAGCAGTAATAATATCATGAAAAGGAATTCCAAAAGGATAATTCCACGGAGAAATAACCGCAACTACGCCACAAGGAATTTTACGGAGATAACTACGTTTATATGATAGGAGCCAATTGCCGCTTTTGATTCGCTTTTTCTTAAGAAATCTTTTGGCATTTTTGCAGTAATAATTTACAGCTAATGCAGACGGAAATACTTCTGTAGCTAGAGCATCAACAAGAACTTTGCCATTTTCATTTGAAATTGCCTGCGCAAGAGTTTCAGAATTATCCGCAATATATGAAGCCACCGGTTTTAGCTTATTAGCTCTCTCTTCGACAGATAAATTTGCCCATTCCGTTTGAGCAATTCGAGCATTAGTAATAACTCGGTTGAGTTCATCTTCTAAGGTGATTTCAAATTTCCCGAGTTCTTCACCCGTAGATGGATTAAAAGATGAAGTAAAATTTTTTTCAATATAGATTTCGTTTTGCATGCCGCGCTCTAAATTTGAAAATAATAATGTCCTGAATTACAGAAATAATCCTATTGCTAATCAAAATTACAATCAATAACTTTAATTTACCAAACATTCTTAGACAAATTCTTATTCAATATATCGCACTCATGAAATCAAAATTATTCCATCTAGATCTACTTAAAACAAAAACTGGAAAGTTAAGCACGTTTGGCGGAGTTTTTACGCCGGACGTTTTAACTATTCTCGGCGTAATAATGTATTTACGCTTAGGCTGGGTTGTGGGCAACGCAGGTTTAGCGGGCGCAATTCTAATAATTCTTCTCGCAAAAACCATTACTATCTGCACCGGCTTATCCATGGCTTCGATTACAACGAATATTAAAATCGGTGCGGGCGGCGCATATTCCATCATATCTAAATCACTGGGGCTGGAAGCAGGAGGCAGCGTAGGTATTCCATTTTATGTTTCACAGTCCTTATCCGCCGCTCTATATATTGCCGGATTCACTGAAGGATGGCTGCTAATATTTCCTCATCATGATGCTCTTTTGATTTCTGTTATCTCCTGGCTAATTCTGCTAACAATTTCTTATATCAGCACTGTCTTTGCCATACGCATTCAATATTTTATTATGGCAATAATAGCCGTTTCGGTATTGGCATTTGTCCTTTCACCGGTTGAAAGAATTGCACCGACCTTAATCGGCAGTTTTGAAGATGCAGAGTTTTGGACTGTCTTTGCAGTTTTCTTTCCGGCAGTTACGGGAATAATGGCAGGCGCAAATCTATCCGGCGATTTGAAAGAGCCGCGTAAAGCAATTCCAATCGGAACACTTTCTGCAATCGGCGTAACGCTTATAATTTATGTAGTAATGGCTATTACCGCTTCACTAATTGCAAGCCCCGACGAATTGATTAACAATCAAATGGTGATGGTAGATAAAGCTATTTGGGGACCATTGGTTATTATAGGAATATTAGCCGCAACATTTTCTTCAGCGCTCGGGAGTATGGTTGGCGCTCCGAGAATTCTTCAAGCTCTTTCGGAACATAAATCAATTCCGTTCCATAATTTCTTTGCAAAGAAAACAGCGGCTAATGAACCTCGAAACGCAATCATTTTCACCGGCGGATTTATTGTTGTTACGATCTTTTTAGGTGAATTTAATTCGCTAGCCTCTTTGATAACCATGTTCTTTTTAATCACTTATGGAATGTTGAATTTAGTTGTGTTCATTCAGCAGAGTATGCAGATTATCAGTTTCCGACCAACTTTCAAAATTCCGAAGTTTGTTCCTTTCTTGGGGTTCATCGGCAGCGTTAGCATTATGTTTTTGATTGATCCTATTTTTAGTCTAGTTGCGCTGGTTACAATTGTTGCTTTATACATTTGGCTCACCAAGCGAGGTTTAACGGCAAATTGGGGGGATATTAGAGGCGGAATGTTTTTGGCAATCGCCGAGCAGGCATCGCGCATTGCCGCTAGATTTCCGCGTCATCACATTGCGTGGAAGCCCGATTTATTAATTCCGATTGAAGATCCGAAAATTTGGGCGGGTTCACTTTTATTTATTAAGAACGTCACTTATCCATCCGGTTCCATATTCGCTTTTTCGGTAAAAGATTCCGAAATCGCCGAAACTGAAAATTCTCTTTCTCAATTACTCTTGCCTCTAAATAAGGAAGGAATTTTAGTAAACAAAGCTGTACTTGAGGATAAAGATTTTCTTCACGGAGCAAAAATTGTTATTCAAACTTTAAAAGGCGGCGCGTTTCGTCCGAATACATTGTTCCTAACTTTAGGCAATAGCGATAAGGGCGACAAAACAATTGAATCTCTTGTTGACGTTGCGAATAAATATGAATTGGGTGTAGTTGTACTGAAGCAGCATCCGAGAATTGCTTTTGGAATGCAGAAAGACGTAAATCTGTGGCTTAGAGATAAAAGCCCAAATTGGCATTTAGGAATTTTAATTGCATTGCAGCTTCAAATGAATTGGAATGGAAAAATAAATTTAGTTTCAGTTGCTGCGGACAAAGCCGAAGAGACACGATTATATAAATTCCTTAATGTTCTCAGCGATCAAACACGGCTTCCGTCTCTAACTGAGTTTAAAGTTATCCGCGGTTCATTTCTTGATGCGCTGGGGCAAGCTCCTAAAGCTGATATCAATCTGTTCGGATTGAGCGACAACTCAAATTTTGATTCACTCCGAGAAATAGTTGAATTAACAAATTCGTCGTGCTTATTTGTAAAAGATTCCGGTAAAGAAAGCGCGCTGGCTTAATAAATTGTTAGCCCGCCTCTCAAAATGTAATTAATTTATCGGCTTTCAGAGTTAATTCATAAAGTTATTTCATCTTGCTTTGTCCGCACCCTCAGTTAACTTAACATCTATCTGACCTCTTGCAACAAGACAAGTACGGCGCATCGTTTATAATTAAAAGTATTTTAAGTAATTTTCTCCTTATTAAAGGTGAATAAAATATTGACAACAAAAAGTCAGCGACTAAACGAATTTCAATTTGTGCATGAATATAACTGTGTACAATAGATAGTAATTAGAAGTCAATTTTTATCCCGCCATTAATAATTCTTCCATCTGTAGGTGCATATATTTCAACAAAATTTGGATTTGCCGGAGAACCCGTAAACATTGCTCCATATTTAGATTGTCTGGTGTCAAATATATTTTCAAAATTCAGAAACAAACTGAACTTATTAAACTTCTTTTCAATCATTAATCCGTTTATCCAAAAATCGGTTACGTAAATACCGCTGCTTAAAGTTTGTTTCCCGGTATAGTATGCCTCCAATCCTATTCTAAAATCATCGTGTATTTCATAAATCAGAACAATTCCCAGCCTATGTTTAGGAGTTAGCGGAAAATTTGAAGAAGATACACTTGAATGAGTTTTAACATCTGTAAAAGTATAACCCGCAAAAAGTTTATAGCGATCTAAGGAAAGCTTAACATTTGTTTCAATTCCTTTTGTATCGTCAAATCCTTTGAAAGTCATAAATTCAAAAAAATTATTTGTTTGATTATATTCAATGAACAGCGGATCTGTAATTCTTGTATAAAAGAATAGATTGTTGAATGAAAACACAAGTTCGTCAAAAAGAATTGTTACATAATTTATATCGAAGTTAAAGCCGTATGATTTTTCTGCTTTGGTAATTTCCTTATCAATTGGTAGAATATTTCTGAAAGCTAATTCGTCCGCCTTTTCCGTAAATATTGACGGAATTTTATAACCGAATCCGCCTCCAATTCTACTGCTTAAATCCGGCGTAATTTTCATTAGCAGATTAATTCTAGGCAGAGGGAAAAGACCGTAATCTTTGTTGTAATCAAGCCTGAGACCCATTTCGAAAGAATAGATTTTCGAAAAATCATAACTATTCTGAATAAACGAACCAACTGTTAAATCAGTAAAGCTTTTTTTATTATTTACGTTGCTGCGGTCTTTAAAACCTTCCGTAATTAAGTTTAAGCCGAAGAGCCAATCTCCGGTATTGGCAGACAATTTATACACAGCTTCTGAAAATGCAGAAAGCTGTTCACCACTAAATAAATAATCGGGTAAAGATAATTTTCGTTCAAAAAAACCTAAACTATTCTTAAAAGAAAAATAATCATCTTCACCTTGGTAACTATAACCCAATTGCAAAGAGTATCTGTTACTAAGATTTTCTTCAAAATAGTAATTGTTGGGATTACTTCTATTATCAATAACTTCTAAATTACCTCCCAATCTCTCCTCAGTGGAAAAACTTCCGGCAATCTCCAATATTTTATTCTCATCAAAATAGAATAAAAATTTCGGATTGATTGTATATCGTTCAATTTGGGGAATGTCGGAAAAATTATCATCACTATTATCATAAACCTTTTGAGTATTCCGTGCAGCTAAAACTGTAATGCCGTAATTTTCAAATTTCTGTGAGTAGAATCCGCTTAGATCTAATCCTATTGCCGAAGTTGCATTAACTAATAAAGATATTTCTCTTTCGTCTCGCGGTATTTTACTACTTAGATTAATTAAACCGGCAATTGCGCCGCCGCCATAAAGCGTTGATGAACTTCCTTTAATTATTTCAATCTGCTGTAAATCCAGAGGTGGAATTTGAACAAGACTTAAACTACCGGAGAATCCGCCATAAAGCGGGTAACCGTCTTTTAACAATTGCGTATATCTGCCATCGAGTCCCTGAATTCTAAATGTATTATTAGCGCTGGATGCAGATGTTTGTTGCACCTGTATGCCGGTGCTTTCATTCAGCATCATCGATATATTGGAAGGGTCCATACTTATTTTTTCATCAATTTCTTCACCGGCAATTACCTCGGCGCGTGTGGCTTCATTATCAATTGTTCTTGACGACCTTGTTGCGTTTACAAAAATTTCCTCAAGTTCTTCCGCTTGCAATTCCATCTCAACTTTCAACAAAATATCTGAGTACGGAAAAACGAGTTCGAGGTTAAATTCCTTATACCCAACGTAAGAAAATTTTATTTTTTGTTTTCCATTAGGAATATCTACTAAAGCAAATTGCCCGTTTGTGTCGGTTGTAGTTCCATTCGACGAACCGAGTAGAATTATATTTACTCCAAGTAATTTTTCACTTGAATGTTTATCTATTACAAAACCTTTTACTTTATTCTGTGAACAAACTATTGTGCTAAGCATAAAAACACTTAGCAATATTAAATTGCGAACCATAATGCAGCTCCGATTAAATTATTGAATACTTTTGTTTGAGATCGTATTCTCAGATTTTAGGAGGCTGCCAAGGAACGGAAGAATAATCCGCAAGATTTTGAAGGAAAGGGTAAATTATAGGAGTGGAATAATTCTCACAAATATTTTGATCCGGAATTAAACTTAATACACTTACTTGATTACAACAATTACAAAAACACATCTCATTGCAACATTCATCAGCTTCAGTATGCGAGAATTCATTGTTTTCCAATTGA
>JAHJTX010000065.1 GCA_018829545.1 Bacteroidota bacterium
ATGATCACTTTTGCAATCGGGCAATTCAGATAGAGGCATTTTCGCAAATAGATTTAAGTGACGGTGATCGATTAGTCATTACTGCCGATGACCTCATGTTTAATTTTATCGCCCACTTTTATTTGTATAATAAATTCGGGAATATGAATTTTAATACTTTTCCTGTGACTTATATCTCATTCAGCGATGATTTTATTCTCAATCGTTTAGAGGAAAAAATAGAAATCATTAAGTCCGAGCGCACCATAACTATGGTAACAATGAATGACGACATTGAAATAACTCCTCGTCAAAATAAATTATCGGAGATTGGATCTGCATTGATAGGACGGAAAAAAAATGCAAGAGACAGAGGATATTCAAAACTTGTCTTCAACTTAGACGAAGAATTGTCCAATAAAAAAATCATCTATTTTAACGGCCAAGAATGGCTGCAAATAAACTAGTTCAAAATAAATTGCATAGAGAATTTGTGAAGCTATTAACATATGTGAAAAATGTTATTTCCTATTTTCTGTTTATTTGTGTTCATAGATTTCTCACATCAGAAAATCGGGAAAAATCGAAGAATATTTTGATAGTAAATACGGGGCAGATAGGCGATTTGTTGTTGTTCACAGTTCTAATGGAAAACTATGAACAGTCTTCCTCCTCCTTTGGATTATTTGTATTAATTAAGGAAGAATACAAGACGGTATTTGAAGGATATCATGGTAAGGTTAAATTAATTTTTTTCAATTATAATAAATATAGATTCAGTCCGATTTATAGAATAAAATTCCTTAACACTTTGCGAAGGATAAACTTTTCAATTGCTGCAAATGTTACCACGGCTCGCGGTCCCATCAATGACGAGTTAACATTGCTTTCAGGGGCAGTAACTACCAAATGCTTTCAATATAATTCCGAGTATTTAACAAGAGCTCTTACGAATCATTATAATAAGTTATATTCTGAAATTATTGAATTCAGCCGGATGCTGGAGATAGATAGGTATCTTTCAATTTATCAGACTCTATTTGGCAATTGCAATTCCCGCCAAACAAGATTGCATGTTGATAGCAAATCCATAGAAAGTCTTCATGAAAAGTTAACTAGAAAAGGAATATCAAAGAATAGTTTAATAGTAATTGCTCCATTCACCGATTTGAAAATAAAAAATTGGGGCTCGAATAATTACATCAAACTCTTAGAAAAACTTACCTCCTATTGGGAAAAACAAATAATACTGATTGGAACTAAAAAGCAAAAGCGAGACATTGCTAAATTAGCGCTTGGATTTAACTCAAGAGTACACAGTTTAGCCGGCGAACTTTCTTTGCCTGAAACTTTCGCACTAATTAAAATTTCAGAGTTGTTTATTGGAAACGATTCGGGATTAACTCACGCTGCAAAAGCTCTTGGCAAAAATTATGTGGCAATAACTGGCGGCGGTTCATACAATTTATTTTTTCCGTATAATGAACAGGCTCATCAAATTGAACTTCACGAATGGTGCGATTTCTTCGGCTGCGAGTGGAGATGTAAGTTTTCTATTCCAAAATGTTTGACAGATATTACTGCTGAACAAGTCTTTGAGGCTATCAAGAAAAAAATCTGAAAATTATGATTGAGAGAGAAGAATTGGTTGAGATTCAATTAAAAGTGCTTGATTGTGAGGGACTCGTCGAAAAAATTTGCGAAGTGATTAGTTCGAAGCAGATCATAAATATTATCCCTTCCGATTATAGAGTATTGAACTATCTTTATTATAATAAGTTGGAAATATTCAATTCTCCTAATACAATTGCTTATCCTGATTCTTCGCTTGTTTTTATAACGGCAAAGCTTTTCGGTTTAGGTAAATATTTATCAAAAAGAATTGTGAGCACTGATTTTCATCTTGAATTATTAGCTTCTGCCAATAAAGAAAACCGGAAAATGTTTTTATTAGGAGATACCAACTCAACACTCAAAACTTTTTGCTGCAAACTTTCCGCAGAATATCCTAATATAAAAATTGTCGGCAATTTGAATGGCTATTCCGATTTGAGCAGGGAAGATATCTATCGAACAATTAATGAATCATTCGCCGACATCTTAATGATTGGATTGGGCGTTCCGTTACAGGAAGAATGGTTGAATAAAAGTAACCACGAATTAGACACACCAGTAAGAATAACTTGCGGTGCATTTTTATCTTTTTATTCGGGACAAATTAAAAGAGCGCCTTTACTTTTCAGACTTTTATGGATGGAATGGTTGTTCAGATTTATTCACGAACCAACAAGATTATTTAGGCGTTATTTTATTGAGAGCGCAATTTTTATCTCACATCATTTCAAAGTTAAATATGGTAAAAGGAAAGCTTGGTATACTATCACCCGATATTAGACCAGTCTGTGGAAGATCAAGAATCGTAATTGATTTGTGCCTTGAACTCGAAAAAAGGGGAATCGATTTTTTGGTATTTACGAATAAAAGCGCATATCTATCCGCTTGCAATATCTCAACCGAAAAGATAAAATATTTACCTTCCGCGTTAAAATTTAATCCGCTTAGAGAGATTGTAAGTTTATTGCTTCTAATATGGTACACGAAAAAATATGATATAAAAATATATCATTCACACCACCGGAAGGTTGAGTTCCTGTCATTTATTGTTTCAAAAATTTTTAATGTTAAAACGGTTATGAGCGTCCATTCTGAATTGACGAGTTTCAAAAATATCAGCTATAAATCGGATGTTCTGGTAGCCGTAAGTAATCACATAGCACAAAATTTGAAATCAGTTTACAATAAAAAAAATGTTCGAGTAATTTATAATGGAACAAAGATTAATGAACAATTGAATACAATTTCCTCTTTGGAGCCGTTTAAAATTCTTTACTTAGGAAGGTTTGAAAAGCATAAAGGTTACGATCTATTAATAAATGCTGTGTTAGGATTATCTGATAAGATTCTTAACATTCATTTATATTTTATCGGGGAGGGAGAAGACCTCTCGATACTTCGAAAGTCAATATTGGATAATAAGTTGATATCAACCGTTAGAAAATCGAATAATGTTTATCTAAGATACTTGATTACATGCAACTTATTAGTTCTCCCATCCCGTATTGAATCATTTGGACTCGCGGCTATTGAAGCCGGAATGGCGGGACTTCCAATTGTTGCATCAAACACAGGGGGATTAAAAGAAGTAATTAGAAACAATGAGGATGGACTGCTATTCGAGTCTGGAAACTCGCTAGATCTCCAAAATAAAATACTTGAAGTTTATCATAAATATTCCATAGCTTTAGAGCGTGCAAATCATTTTAGAAGCCGAGTGGCAGAAGAATTTTCAATCGAAAGGATGGCTGATAATTATATCTCGGTTTACATGAATTTACTTGGGTTAAAAGATAAAAAATGAAAGAGAAAATTTTAATTCTGTTTATTTTCTGTCTGCAGCAAGTTTATTTTGGTCAGGTCTCTGTCGTACAGGAAACCATTGAGGGTAGTACTAATAGGTTGTTGCTTAATATCGGCAAAGGGTATTTGATCAACGACTATATTGATCGAGCTGAAAGGGAAATTAGTGACACTCCTTTAATCGATCTTTTTGTAAGTGTTCCGGTTGATGAAATTCCTAAGTTGGATTTCCGAATAATTAATTCAGAGAAAATCGAACCAAAATATTTAAATGAAAATTATGGAAGAGGGAATCTTTATACAATTCGAGGATTCTTATGGATCAAAGATCAATACTGCATGCATGTTAGCATTAATCCCGTTTTTTTTAATGAGTCAGATAGAAGTTTTCACAACATCAGTTATCTTGAATTGACGTTAACATTTAAAAGTAAAATAAATGATTATAGTCTTGAGACAAAAAAGGTTACTCCAGCGGTATTGAATAAAAAGTTTGCTTCATCAATTCTAATTTCAAAGAAAGTTAAGTATCCTGTTACCATTAAAAATGATTGGATTGATTTTACGTCTGAATATCTAAAAATTGGTGTTGCTGATGATGGCATTTACAGAATCACTTATCAGAGTCTTGCCCGAATGGATGTTGCTGTTGGGATGATAAACCCGAAAACTTTCCGCTTACAAAGCCGCGGCGTTGATATTCCCATTTATGTGTTCGGAGAAGAGGACGACAATTTCGATACGCAAGATTTTATAGAATTTGTTGGTTTAAGAAATATGGGAGGAAAGCATAGAGAAATAAATTCACTCGATAAGCCATATAATGAATATCTTGATTTATATTCCGATACAACCGTATACTGGTTGAGTTGGGGGAAAGCTGAAGGATTGAGAGTGCAAGTAGACAGCGTAAAAACTACTCCCAACGCGGACACGCTAGTATACTATGATGAAATAATTCACCTTGAAAAAAACAATTGGTTCGATTTTTCATCACCCGATTTAGCGCTAAGAGAAACTCCGTATTGGTTAGGAAACAAATCATGGTACGAAGGACAGATGTATGTCGGCAGCAGGAAAATTAATTTCAATCTAACAAATGTATATTCATCATCTACCTTTCAAGTTTTTGTAAAATTTCACAGTCTTGCTTCCAACATTTCTGAAAAAGCCCATGAGCTCGCCTTCCAAATCAATACAGGAACTGATTATTACGATAGGTCGTTTATTAATAAATATCAGCAGAAAGTTCTCTTTACAAAGGATGACGCAACCTTACTTGTTAATGGAACAAACTCAATAACTCTTCGCTCATTTGCAACCGAAGCGTCTGTAAATTCAGTAAATCTGGATTGGTACGAAATGCAGTATCCAAGATATATTAAACCCTATTCCGATTCACTTGTGTTTTCTTTTTCATCAATCAACACAGAGGAAAGGAAGAATGTATTAGTATCCGGCATACAGAGTGATAAAATTTCTTTGTGGCAAATAGTTCCGCATAATAAAAAAATACTTGTCAGTTCCACAGGCAGTTCGCTTGTATTCTCAGATACCATCAATTCCAGCAGCAAATATATTTTACTCGCTGAAAATAAAATCAAAGAACCAAAAATATTCTACAAGAAAATTTTTACAAAGACTAGCGATCACTCTAATCAAACGGATTATATACTTATTACCCATCCGAATTTTATATCCACAGGGCAGAATTATGCAGATATGATCGGCAGCAACTATGGTTTAACAACGGCTGTAATTAATATTGAAGATTTGTACGATGAATTTAATTATGGATTTTTCAATCCCGAGGTAATAAAAGAATTTCTTAAATTGACTCATCAATATTGGACTAAGCCTGCGCCCCAATACGTTTTTTTAGTTGGCGGAACTACATACGATTATCACGATAATAAGCATAAATTCATGGGATACCCAAAGGTCAATAATTTTGTTCCCTCTTATGGCGCTTCTGTAAGCGATAATTGGTTTGTGATCTGGGATTCTACGAACGCAAATTACTTGCAGATGAATATCGGCAGATTACCTGTGACAACTTCAGAGGAATTTGAAAGATATTTACAAAGACATATTTCGTTTCTGAATCAAAAATATTCTGATTGGAATAAAAAATATATTTTATTTTCAGGCGGTCTCGGCGACAATCAATCGGAACTTGACATACTCAGAAGCGCTAACGAATTTATTAGTACTAATTTGCTGGAACCACCTCCGATCGCTGGGGTTTATAACCACTTTTATAAAACAATAAATCCAAAATCCAACTTTGGTCCGTTTTCTCAAAGTAAGGTTGATGAAGCAATTCGGAACGGCGCAGTTTTCATTTCTTATATTGGGCATAGTGGAACAAGAACATGGGATAATTCAATTACGGAACCGGAGCATCTTCAAAATGATTTTAATCGTAATCCGCTGGTTACCGATTTTGGCTGTTCAACGGCAAGATTTGCTGAACCCGATGTTACTTCATTTGCAGAATTATTTACAGTGTCGAATCAGAGCCAGGCAATAGTATACATTGGAAATGCTTCGCTCGGATTTCTTTCAACGGCAACTACATTTCCAAAGATTTTTTATTCAAAATTGTTAAAAGATTCTTTGCATTCAGTTAGCGATGCGCTTAACAACTCAAAGCATGAACTTGTAGCGAATTACGGTAATTCTACCGTAAATCGTTTGTTTGTTTTAACAAATAC
>JAHJTX010000010.1 GCA_018829545.1 Bacteroidota bacterium
AAATTTTACCCGAACAAACAATAGGTAGAGGATTACGAAGAATGTTTCCCGAAGCGCAGGACATGAAAGAAGAATTAGTCGTGGTTGGCACTCCTGCATTCATTGAATTTGTTGAAAGCATCCAAACAGAAGGGGTTGAATTAGGTTACAGACCAATGGGCAAAGGCGCTCCATCTGAAACACCATTGATAGTTGAAGTGGACAACGAAAACACAAAAAAGAATTTAGATGAATTAGACATCAAGCTGCCTGTTCTTTCTCCACGCATTTATCGTGAGTTCAAAAATCTGGAAGACATTGACGAAGCATCTTTGACTGTTGCTGCCGCAACTTTCAAAAACTTTTCACCCGACCAGTTGAAAGAAATTGTGTTTGTTGATATTGACGGCAACGAAGCACACAAAACAATTTTCAAAGACATTATTCCCGATTACAGAAATGTGGTTGGTTTTTTTGTAAAAAGTATTTTGCGGCAGTCGGGTTTGTTCGGGGGCTTCAATATTTTATTTCCGAAAGTTGAAAAATTTATCTGCGATACATTATTCGGAAAATCCGTTGACCTCAATAATCCACAAACCATCCGTAACCTTTCAGAGCCTGATGTGAAAGAAAAAATTTTCACTTCATTCAAAGAAGCTATTGACAAACTTACTATAAAAGACAAAGGCGCTGCACAGATAAAACACTTCATCCAGCTCCGCAAGGCAAGACCGATTGTAGTGAAGAATCAGAGTTTCATCAAAGCAAAAAAATCTGTTTTCAATAAAGTAATTGCCGACAATGATTTTGAATTAGATGTTGCAGGGTTTTTAGAGGATGCTGATATAATTTCTTTCGCAAAAAATTTCCTTGCTCTCGGTTTCAAAATTGAGTATCAAGGTGAAGATGGAAACATACATGACTTCCATCCCGATTTCATCGTGAAGAAAACAGAGGAGGAAATTTTTATAATTGAAACAAAAGGCAGAGAAGATTTAGACGACATCAGAAAAATTAAACGACTTGTTGTTTGGTGCAATGATGTGAACAATGAACAAAGCGAAGTGAAATACACCCCGCTTTACATTGAAGAAGATATATGGAAAAGAGAACGCAATTCAATTAAAATTTTTGAGCAAGTGGTAAAATTGTTTACCATTAAGTCTGAACTATGATTTATTTGATTAACTCATGTTACGCAGAATATTCATTTGAATAGCCACGAGCTTTAGCTCGTGGATGATAAACCAAATAAATATCGGCTTTAGCCACAACCCGCCTGAGGCGGGTGGGCTAAAGCCCAGAGCTTGGGGTTCCAATCATTCCCCGACATAAATGTCGGGGCTATTCAATTTAAAATTTTGCGTAAGGTGATTGATTAAATGACAACTATGATTGTGAAAAAGCGGTTAAAAAAGGAAGGAAATGAAACCGTGACGAACTGTCACGCTTTGAAAATGGAAGCTGCTTATATCAAGAGAATTAAATCATGGCCCCAAAGGACCCATTAGGAGAAAAAATATGAGCAACATAAAATTATTTGAAAGTAAGAAAGTCCGCTCGCAATGGAGTGAGCCTCAACAGAAATGGTATTTTTCCATTGTAGATGTAATTGAAATATTGACTGAAAGCCCCAATCCACGAAAGTATTGGAGTGTGCTTAAAACACGTCTGAAAAAAGAAGGAAGCCAGTTGGCTACAAATTGTAGTCAACTGAAAATGCAATCATCAGATGGTAAATTTTATTTGACTGATGTGTAAGAAAGTAGTAACTCACATAACAAAGAAATTGAAGAATAGATTATGAACTTATCCGACAACGACAAACAAACCATCCTCCGCCATATTCAGGAAGGGCAGCCATTGCCCAAAGAATACATCTACAAACTCTTTGCCGACGATGAAGATGTTTTTCTTTTTTGGAATGGAAGAAAAGAAGAAGTAACCAACTCGGTTTTACCTTTTCATTCTATTGAACATATTGACGAACCGCGAATGGAACTTGCAGAGCAGACCGATATTTTTTCTGTGAATGCTAAAGGCAGACAGGAAAAGGGCTGGACTAACAAACTTATTTGGGGAGATAACAAACTCATTCTTTCATCGCTTGCTAACGGTCCCTTGCGTGAGCAGATAGAAAAACAAGGCGGCATCAAACTTATTTACATTGACCCGCCTTTTGCTGTTGGCGCTGATTTTAGCTATCAGATACAATTGAATGGCGGTGATGACGAAGTAACCAAGAAACCAACTGTGATTGAAGAAATTGCTTACCGCGATACTTGGGGCAAAGGAATTTCTTCTTACCTCACAATGATGTATGAACGACTCAAACTTATGCACGTTCTATTGGCAGAAGATGGATGTATTTATCTATTGTGATTGGAGAGTAAGTAGTTATTTGAGATTAATTCTGGATGACGTTTTCGGAACTGAAAATTTTAACAACGAAATAGTTTGGTATTACCGAAGATGGACTGCGGCAAGTAGCACATTTCAAAAAATGCACGATACAATTCTTTTTTATTCTAAGAGTAATGAGTTTTCAATGAACCGCGTATTTGTAGAAACAACAGAAGGGCAGAAGGTAAAACATGAAAAAGGGTGGGACAGAAATTCTGTAATGATAGAAGGTAGAAGACAACCTCAGTTAATTGTGTATGACAAAGCAAAAGTTGATGAAGCTGTTAAAAAGGGACAGATAAATTTGAAAGAGTATGCCAGATTGGTAGAAGTAAAAGTAGGTGAAACAATAGCTCCAGATGTTTGGGAAATTAATTTCATAAACTCGCAAGCAATGGAAAGATTAGATTATCCAACTCAAAAACCCGAAGCGCTTTTAGAGCGAATCATAAATGCCAGCAGCAATCCGGGAGATATAGTTGCAGATTTCTTTGGCGGCAGCGGAACAACAGCAGCAGTAGCAGAAAAGACAGGAAGAAAATGGATAACAACTGACATTGGTCGCTTTGCAATTCACACAACCCGTAAACGATTGATTCAAATTCAGCGTGCATTGAAAAAAGAAAGCAAACCATACCATGCTTTTGAAGTTCTTAATCTTGGCAAATACGAAAGGCAGCATTTCTTCGGCATCCCTGCGGGATTGTCTGAGAAAGAGCAGGAAAAATTGTTTGAGCAGAAACAAGAAAAATACATTGCTCTTATTCTTGACGGTTACAACGCTACACGCACCGCCGGTTACAAAATGTTACACGGAAAAAAAGCGGGACGCTTTGTTCATATTGGTCCGTTAAGTTATCCGGTTACCAAAACTTTGATTGACGAAATTTTTGAAGAGTGCAAAAATAATCTCATCACGCAAGTTGATGTATTGGGCTTTGAGTTTGAAATGAGTTTAACAGGCGACAAGAGCTACATCAAAGAAGAACTACGTGAGAAAGGAGTGGATATTCGCTTGCGCTACATTCCACAGGATATTTTTGACAAGCGGGCAGTCGACAAAAAACAAGTAAAGTTTTTTGATGTGGCTTACCTTCAGGCAAAGCCCATCATTAAAGGGAAAGAAGTAAAAATTCAACTCACCAACTTTGCCACTTATTACACGCAAGACGACATAGAAGTATTAGAGGACAAACTGAAAAAGGGCAGCAGCAGTATCGGCATTGAGAACGGACAAATAGTAAAAATTACCAAAGAGAAAAACAATAAAATGACTCGTGAAGTCCTTACAAAAAATTGGACTGACTGGATTGACTATTGGGCAATAGATTTTAACTATGAAGATAAGCCCGAAGTGATTTTAGTCCCGACTGGTCGGGACGGAAATGCTAAACAAGTAAAGACAGGCAACTTCATTTTTGAAAACGAATGGCAAAGTTTCAGAACAAAAAAGAATAACGACATTGAATTAACCAGTACTAAACACGAATACACTGAAAAAGGGAAATACAAAATAATGGTAAAGGTGGTTGACATACTCGGCGTTGATACCAGTCAGGTAGTGGAGGTGGAAATAAAATAGAAGCAGCGCTATGAGTGAAAACAAAGCTTACACAGTCATTCCTTACAAGTATGACAAGCAATTGGCGGACTGGAAAATTTTAGAGATTTGAAAAACGAAATGCTGCGTAGTTACACTTGTTAGCAGAAATAGAGCGCAACTCAAGAAAATTTGTATAAATGATTTCATTACACGCTTTGGTATACAATTATAAAATTAATTTACATTGCAGTTAGAGTATTTTCATTCCAACCTTACCTTTCATATCTTTGTGCGGAACAAAAGTAGATTTATTTAAAGAAAAAATATACGTCTCAGTTAAGATAATAAACCAGCATAATTAAGATAGAAAAAAAAGATTATAAAGATTATACAAGAAAACAACTGATTGACGAGTTAAATAAACTTAGCAAGCGCATGAAATACGGTTTGGTTTGGGAGGAAGAAAAGACGACAGAAATAAATAGTTTTTTTATAGCTATTATTGCAAAAAAATTAATAGCGCCAAGCCACAAGTTGGCGGTAATTTTAAAAACAGAATTCAATGAAAATTAACATTAACGATATTTCGCAAGGTCTGCCAGGACTAACAGCAACAAGTGGAAAGCATTTATTTGAAGCATGCGTAGTTTGCCTGAACAGACAAAATCATAACCATAATGGAACTAAATTAAGCGTTTATGGTGATAAAAAAATTGATTTCACATTGACTTGGGATAATATTTTTGACGACCAATTAGACCGAACTTGGGCTGACCAATTTTATGCCACTGAACATGGTGCAGTTTGTTTAGCAATTCTCCTTGCTCTAAAATTAACTGACTATACTATTATTGAAAAATCAGCAAGGAAAAATGGCTTTGATTATTACAATCCGAAAACCGGAACAGTTGAAAGCGGAGGAAAAGGAGATATTGCCATGTGGATGCTTGACACCGATTATGATGGAAGAAGTATATTTCCATCGCAGGTATTTTTCCCGATGGCATCGGCAAAAGAAGGATGGGCAACACTTGCAAAAAATCTGAAAGCCGAAATTGACGAAGAAAAAATTCAAACATTTAATGGGACTGTTTCTTTGCCTATCACACCGGGCAAAGCGGCAGCAGTAAAAATTATTGATGCAAGAGGAATTGAAAGTTTGAAAATAATAAGAAGATAATAGAATATGGAAACCGTTCAAATCAAAAAAGTGTGGGAAGAAGCATTTTCAAAAATTTCAGGAGCGCATTTTTATAAATGTGCGCTACAGGTGAATCCTTATAGTTATAGTACTTACAGAGGTGAGTCAACTATGGATGAAAGCGAATACAACAGAAAAATTGTTGAGAAGTGCAAAGAAAATAAAATATCGGTAGTAGGATTGGCAGACCACGGTTCTGTTCAGAATTCAGAAAATCTTCGAAAGGCTCTGACAGAAGCAGTTATCACGGTGTTTCCGGGGTTTGAGATATGCAGTAGTGAGAAAGTTCAGATGGTTTGCTTATTTCCAGCAGATACTTCGGTAACTAAGCTTAATCAGATTCTTGGAGCATTACAAGGTGAAGCAGTTAAAGACAATAAAAAAACCAGTCCATCTAATCATACTACGTTGCAGATCGCTGAAAAAATATTTCGAGACGGGGGGGTATGGTATGCAGCTCATATGGAAGATGACAACGGCTTGTTAAAACTACATCAGGATGGTGGCGGAATGGTTCATGTTTGGCAAACAGAGAAGTTGGTTCTTGCCGGTCAGATTAAGGGCAGTGCGGATGACCTCGAATCCAATTACAAACAAATTGTGTTGAACAAGGATATCAATTACAAAAGAATAAATCTCTTATCGCTAATCAACGCGAAGGATGTTGAAAAGCCGGAAACATTAGATGATCCAAGGGCTTCTTGCCTGATAAAAATGACCGAGCCCAGCATTGAAGCTTTAAAGCAGGCTTTCCTTGACGGGGAATCACGCATCCGGTTAAACAGCGAAAGAGAACAAGATGAATACCATTCAAAAATCAAGGCTGTTGCATTTGATATAGGATTTTTGGATGGTATCCGAATTCATTTCAATAATAATCTTAACGCCATCATTGGAGGAAGGGGAAGCGGCAAATCCACAATCATAGAATGCATACGGTATTGCCTTGGCTTAAAACCAAAATCGGCAGAGGCAGAAAGGAATCACAATAATATTGTTGAACAGAATCTGCGAAGCGGAAGGATCACAATGCTCATTTATTCTCATCAGCAGAATAAGGATTATGTAATAAGTAGGATTTATGGAGAACCTATTCGCATAACAGATAAAGAAGGGAATATTTCGCATTTGACAATAGATGAGCTAATCCCTGGGATTGAATTACTAGGACAAAACGAAATACTAACACTTGCTGAAGACAGATCCAATCAAGTCAGCCTGCTAAATAGATTCCTCCCAGGAAAACTTGCAGACACCGCTGAACTGCTCAGACAACTGAAAGATAATCGCCTGCGTCTGATTGCAGCCTCAGAGAAAAAAGAAACGGCCGAAGCAGAGGTAACCGAATTAAAAAAACTTGAGGAGCAACTGAAACGATTTAAGGAACTTGGCATTCAGGAAAAGCTTGCAACAGCAGAGAAATATGAGCAAGAAAAGAGTAGAATTATTAAGAGAATAGGCGAAGAAACAGATGGTGTGAACGAACACTTTAACGTATTCAAAGAAGCAACACAATTGGATTTAACATTTTTAAGTGATGATGCGATAAAAGAACTTCCAAACAAAGACCTTTTTTCTAAGTTTAAGAAAGTTATTGAAGATTATTTTAAAAAAATTCAACCGCATCTTCAGGAACTTCAGAAATTCAATAACGAGCTTAAATCAGCATCAGAAAATCTAAATAAAGAATGGTCGGGAAGGCAACAGCATTTTCAAGAGGAGTTGATGAAAATTATTTCCGGACTTCCGGATATGGCAGGAAGAAGTGGAAAACAACTTGGTGATGACTATTTAAAAATTGTTCGAAAAATTTCCGTCATCCAGTCATCTGAAAAACAGTTCCAGCAACATGGTAAGGTTGTCGAAGAACTAAAGAAGGAGCGTGAGAAACTTGTGGCGGAGTTATCTGATGTTATATTCAGAAATTTTCAACAGATTGAATCGGCAGTAAAAAAGCTAAATAAAAATCAGTTGCGTGGACGTGTCCGAATCACGGCTGAAAAAGGAAAAAACAGAGAAAGATTATTGGACTTCTTAAAAGAGTTACCGGGAATAAGCGCTAAAAGAGCAGAATGGGTTAACCAACCAAAAGAGTTAAATGTCCAGGCATTAGTTAGTCATATAAAGCAAGGCAAGGAAAAATTGTTAGAAGAATATCGTCAATATGGCTTAACTGATGGAATCGGAGAAACAATTACTAATATGGGCAGAGGGAAAATAATGGAGTTAGAGGAAATTATTTTAGGGGATGAAATCCAAATTGAATTGAACGTAAGTCACTTGGAACAGGAAAGGTATCAGCCTTTGGAAAATCTTTCGACAGGTCAAAAATGTACTGCAATTTTACATCTGCTGCTCCTTGACAATAAAGACCCGCTTATTATTGACCAACCCGAAGATAACCTTGACAATGCCTTTATCGCGGACAGGATAGTGAAAGATTTAAGAAAAGCTAAAGAGAGAAGGCAGTTTGTTATTTCCACGCACAATGCAAACATACCGGTCTTTGGTGATGCAGAATGGATTGGTGCCCTTGAAGCGCTTGAAGTCCAGGCATCATTACCTGATGAGAATGTAGGGTCAATAGACAAAGATTCTGTTAGACACAAAGTAGAGGCAATATTGGAAGGCGGGAAAACCGCTTTTGAGATAAGAAGATTGAAATACGGATTTTAATTTATGACAAGAACTGAATTACTTGAAATTATTGCTGCAAGGGAGAATTCACGAGTGGAATTCAAACGGGATGATGTGGCACCTGAAAAGGTTGCCAAAGAGTGTGTTGCCTTGTTAAACCTGAAAGGGGGCTATGTACTTTTAGGTGTGGAAGACAATGGAGATATTTCGGGAATAACGCGCAATAGCGATGAATGCCAAATATGGGTGATGGATACTGTTTTTGGGAGATTTGTTCATCCATTAGTAATTCCAACTTATGAAGAAGTTGTTACTGATAATGGCAGAGTAGCCGTAATTAGTCTTGACCAAGGTATTTCGAAACCATACTCTTTAAAAATTAATGATAGGTTTGACACTTATGTTCGAATCGGTAACATAAGTAGATTAGCAACACACGAACAGAAACTTAGGTTAATGCAGGAAGGTGGGTTGCTGCACATTGAGACGTTACCGGTAAATGGCACTTCACTTAATGAGTTAGATCAAGAGAAATTTACCTGGTATTATCAAAAATTTTATAATGAAAATGTACCCGATCAAGAGCTCGGAGAATTGTTGACACGACTTGACTTTGCTGTCAAAAAAGATGATCGTATTGTGTTGACAATTGCAGGGTTGATTTTGTTTGGTAACTCACCAGCTATTAAACTGAGACAATCTGGATTTAGGCTCATTGCGTATCCAGGAAGTGAACCAGATATAAATTCCACATTTGATGAAGGAATTGATGGCTCTATTGTTTCCGTGAGAAGAAATGGCACAATTGTCAAATCAGGTCTGATCGAAACAACGTTAGATAGACTTCAAATTTTGATTTCAGAAGAAAAACTCAATGAAAACGGTATTAATCGAGAGAGAGTCTGGATTTATCCTAAAGAAGTTCTTAGAGAGATTATTGTAAATGCAGTGGCTCATAGAGATTGGACAAAATTCACTCAAAACAAAATAGAAATATTTGATAACAGAATAGAAATAACCAGTGCTGGATCAATTCCAAATAACCAAACTCTTGAGAAAATCCTTGCAGGTGTTCAATATTCACGTAATCAAATATTATCTCGGGTTCTTCGGGATATTGGTGAAATGGAAGAGCGAGGAATGGGGCTAAGACGTAAGGTTGTGCCGATACTTAAAAAAGAAGGTTATCCTGACCCTCAATGGGAACCAACAGAAGATTATTTCAAGATCATTCTGTATCGGAAATGAAGAAAATAGACAAACTCATTATCAATTCGCCTTACGAAGAACCCAAACAATATTGGGAATACATTCGTGATACAAGGTAATTTGTTTTACAAAGCGGAAGGCGAAAAGCAAGTTATATTGTTGCTACTCCCAACTCACAATCGTTTGACTACCCCGGAATTCAGATTGAAATAAAATTAGTGAACGCCATTCGACCACGAATAAACAAGTGACGTGAGCAAGGTTATCTGGGAGTAACAGGAATTACCAAAAGATTATTGCAGCATTGGCAAGACCCCGAAGAAAGAAAAGACCGAAGATTTTTTTTCTGTCAGTTGGAAGCCATTGAAACTTTGATTTGGTTAACCGAAGCACCTGAATCCGACAGAACAGGAATTGAAATTCCAAGTGACGGAGGAGATTTTTCAAGATGGTGCAGCAAGATGGCAACCGGCTCAGGAAAAACAATTGTAATGAGCCAACTTATTGCATGGCAAGTGCTGAATAAAATTGCAAACGGAAAAGGCACACGATTTTCAAAAAATGTTCTGGTGGTTGCACCGGGCTTAACAGTTCGCAATCGTTTAAGTGTGCTGAATCCATCTGACAAACAAAATTATTACGAGGAGTTCAACATCGTTCCACAGGGATTGATGGAAACTTTGCGACAGGGAAAAATAAAAATCATCAACTGGCATACACTTGCATGGGACACACAAAAGAAATTGGATGAAAAGATTGCGAAAGGAAATCTACGAACAGTTGACAGAAGAAAGAAAACGGAAATCAGTGATGAAGCTTATGTAAAAGATGTTTTAGGCGACATGGCTTCAGCAACCAACATTATTGTGATAAACGATGAAGCACATCATGCTTGGCGTGTTAATCCGGATTTTAAGGGTAAGAAAGATGATAAGGAATTAGTTGCAGAAGCAACAATTTGGGTTGGCGGCTTAGATAAAATTCACCGTTCACGGGGCATTCTACAATGCTTTGACTTATCGGCAACACCTTTTGCACCGAGTGGAAAACAAGCAAGCGAAGAAGCATTGTTTCCGTGGATTGTTAGCGACTTTGGTTTGAACGATGCAATTGAAAGTGGGTTGGTAAAAACTCCGAGGGTTGTAATTCGTGATGATGGTAGCCCTTCAGCAAGAGATTTTCGTTCTAAGTTGTATCATATATATACCGCAGATGTTGAAGGTGCAAAAATATCAGATGACCTAAATCAGAAAGTTGATGACACAATTCCGCTTCCCGATTTAGCCATAGTGCATTTGCTCAACCGCACAAGCCCACACGCCAACGTGCAAGCCCTGACAGTTACCCAAAGATTTTTCCACTGCAACATTTCAGAGTTTGATATAATAATCTCCAGAGTTTGTTCATTTTCATTCCAACCTTACCTTTTATATCTTTGTGCGGGACCAAAAGAGATTGTTGGTTACTTAAATAAATTTTTAGAAAAGAATAAATCAATGCAAGAAATAATCAACGAACAAATCACAACATTCATTCACTACAAAAAATCCCTCATTCACGAAGTAGTAATGGGCAAAAAACAAGTGTATGGTTTGGAAAAGAAAAATAAAATGGCAAATAAAAACCTTCAAATACGAAACAGCACAGCCGAGTTTTTAATCTTCACCTCACAAGCAGGTGAAAACGGAATTGAAGTTCGGTTTCAGAATGAAACAATATGGCTATCACAAAAAATGATGGCGGTATTATTTGATTGCAGCGCCGATAATATTTCGCTTCACTTAAAAAATATTTTCAAGACAAAGGAACTGAATGAAAATTCAGTTGCCGAGGATTTCTCGGTAACTGCATCAGACGGCAAAAACTATAAAACCAAACACTATAATTTGGATGCCATCATTGCCACAGGTTATCGTGTCAATTCTCACAGAGCAACACAGTTCAGGCAATGGGCTACATCGGTGTTAAGAGATTTTGCTATTCGTGGTTATGTGCTGGATAAAGAACGGTTGAAGAACGGAGCATTTTTAAGCAAAGAGTATTATGAAAATTTATTAGCAGAAATCCGTGAGATACGGGCAAGCGAAAGAAGATTTTATCAGAAGATAACCGACATCTACTCCACTGCTGTGGATTACAACTCGGAGGATTCAGTTACACAAAACTTTTTTGCATCGGTTCAAAACAAATTGCATTTCGCTATTCACGGACATACAGCAGCCGAAGTGATAATGAAACGAGTAAACAGCAAGAAAGAATACATGGGTTTAACCACATGGAAAAATGCACCATCAGGAAAAATTATCAAGACCGATGTTTCCGTTGCAAAAAATTATCTCAACGAAAAAGAAATAAAAAATTTAGACCGTTTTGTAACCATGTATCTTGATTATGCCGAAACACAGGCAGAACGCAACATACCAATGACCATGAAAGATTGGGCAGATAAACTGAATGTGTTTTTACAATTCAATGAAAAGGATATTCTGAAAAATACAGGTAAGGTAACTCAGGCAATAGCCAAAGCATTTGCTGAAAGTGAATTTGAAAAATACCGCATTGTGCAGGATAAATTATTTGAAAGCGATTTTGACAGAGCAGTAAAAAAACTCACCACAAAAAAGAATGAGAAAAAAAATAAAAAATGAAGTGATGTAAGCAGCAATGCCAAGCAATTGACGGACTGGAAAATTTTAGAGATTTAAAAAATGAAATGATTGCCAACACGACAGTGCATGGACGAGTGCAAACTTGACACGACACGACTTCCTATAACAGCGTGTTCCTTGACAGTCATGGGGAATTAGCATTGCATCCGGGCAAGGTTTCTGGGGTGATCTTGAATCCCTTTCTGTCATTAACCCGCTATTAATTTTCTATTTATTTCTTCTTTCAAAAGCTTGAATCTGTTCTCCGAATAAAATTTTCTAAAGACTGCATCTCTCGTCTTTATAAACAAAGGCACATTGCAACCACTTTAACTTGGATGTTATGTATAACAATAAATCGTATATTTGAAGCGCATTATTTTAAATCTCTATATGAAATGTGTATTCTAAAGATTAATGTTACGGCAAAATAAAATCGAAATGAAAACTCAGTTACTTCGGACATAAAGTGGAAGAAATATCTCAACATATCGAACAAATTAAAAAACTTTGTGACTTCAACAAGGTGAAGTCTCTGTTTGCCTTTGGTTCAATAACGACAGACCATTTTCAACCTGACAGTGATATTGACCTTGTGGTTGATATAGACGAAAAAGATCCTCTTTTATATTCTGATAATTACTTCAACTTAAAATTTCATCTTGAAGAATTACTCAAACGACAAATTGACCTCTTAGAACAAAAAGCTATCAAAAATCCTTATTTGAAAAAGCAAATTGACCAAACAAAAGTTTTGATTTATGGAAATTGAGATAAAGACCTGGCTGGCAGACATCAAGCAGGCAATTCAGGAAATCAAACAATTTCGGTCTGACAAAAATAATTTCTATGAATTTCAAAAAGACCTAAAAACTAAAAGAGCAATTGAACGAAATATTGAAATAATTGGAGAAGCAGTTAGCAGAATATTAAAAGCTAAACCTGACTTTCAAATAACTAATGCTCGAAAAATTGTTGATACAAGAAATCGAATAATTCACGGTTACGACAATGTTTCAGAAGAAATTATTTGGTCAATTGTTGTACGCGATTTAGAGAATTTGGAAAAAGAGATTAACGATTTACTTTAACTAAATCTATTTTATAGATAAATTTTTCGCTCTTTTTTCCCATAGAATTGATTTGGCGATAAATATAGATAATTAACACTATTGTTAATTTAGTGTATTTATAAAATAGAAACAAAAATTAACGGATAACGCTCACATGCTTTCCAAAATCATCGTCACAATAGAATTAGTCCAAACAGATTTGTAAACAGTTTTGAATTTAATGTGAGACTTAATACAAATTTTGAGGCGGTTAATAATTCCCATTATGAGTCTATTTTCATTCCAACCTTAACTTTTATATCTTTGTGCGGAACAAAAGTAGATTAGTTGAAAGAAAAAATTCGAATTGCATCCGGTCAGAACTTCTGGGGTGATCTTGTTGATGCACCATACCATAAGGTTACAAAACGTGATATTGATTATCTTGTAATGGATTACCTTGCAGAAGTTACAATGTCTATGCTAACAAGAGGGATAGGTTCTTTAACTACGCTTGCAATAAAAAAAGGAGAATAAATGGCAACAAAAACTCTCACCGCAGTCTTACACAAAGAGGAAGATATGTACGTTGCCGAATGTCCCGAAGTAGGAACTGTAAGTCAAGGATTTAGTATCGAAGAAGCGATAGCAAATCTTAGAGAAGCAACTGAATTGTACCTCGAAGAATTTCCTATTCTTAAGATTGATAAAGTGCTAATGACCACTTGTTGGAATCGGGTTTTTTGTAATCATTTTTTTGCGGATTAAATGTTTGACGAATATTTATCGGTTAAAGATTTGGGAAATGAATTCTCGTAGCAAGATTTCAGCGTGTACTTACTAACTCGCCTTATGCAAAAGTCTGAAATTATATTGTAGATCGAAGCGAAGCTGCGATAAAATGCTTGTTTTTTACGAAGCTGCCGCTTCGCGCTACAAGTTCTGCGTATAGTGAGTGACTAATCTGAACAGAAAAACTAAACTCACTTTTTAAGCTTATCGTAATTCCTTATTTTGCATTCCGTATTAATTGTATTTATTCCGGAGTAAACATGAAAAGTTTTATCCTTTTTTCTTTCTTATTCAGCAGTTTAATTGCGCAAAACATTTCTGATTTAATTCAACCGCTTAAATTAGTTTCGGGAAAGGAAAAGTCCATAGTTGT
>JAHJTX010000066.1 GCA_018829545.1 Bacteroidota bacterium
GAGACAGCGGCTGCTGATTTTACTGTTAATGTTGATCTGCTCAAACCCGATAATACCATCAAACAATTAAATAGTTTTAATTCCGTCTCAATTGATTCGATGAGCTATAAAAAATATGAGATGGATTTTCAAGTCGACAGCAGTGACGGCGAAGGTCAATTCTATCTTGCAATTAACGTTGACCCAGAAACGAAAATAACTGAATTATATAAGGATAATAATTATTACAAAATTCCAATAACTGTTAAAAGGGATACAAACGTAGTTACAGTTTCTGTGGCATCTTTAAGCGTTACTTATGACGGAAAGGATATTTATGACGGAGAATATATTTCACCCACACCGGAAATTACCATAAATCTCTCTTATCCTTCCGGCTTCCCGATAAATGATACTTCCAGCATAGAGTTTGTTCTTGATGGTGAAAGTATTCCGCGTTCGCAGCTTAAAATAAGTAACGATAACGGAAATAGAGCCAATACATTTTTATATAAACCGCAGCTTAAAGACGGCGAACACACGTTAAGAATTTACGGTAAAAATATTTACGGAAATTTGGAAACACTTCCGGGATATCAAAAATCTTTCACTGTCTCCAATTCATTAAAAATTATTGATGTCTACAATTATCCCAATCCTTTTAGATACGAGACCCATTTTACTTTTAAATTGACTCGGGTGCCCGAAGAAGTAACAATAAATATTTATACAGTTGCGGGAAGATTGATACGTACAATTAAACTTAATGAGTCTTCTCTAAAATATGATTTCAATAAAATCTATTGGGATGGACGAGATGAGGATGGAGATACAATTGCGAACGGAGTTTACTTTTATAAATTGGCTGCCAAACATGATGGCAAAGTAGAAAGTATAATTAGCAAACTGGCGATTGTTAGATAATTTTTTCTCTTTGAAAGCTCAGAGTTGCACAAAGGGTTTTATCTAAAATTCCCGAAGTCCGGTGAATTGTTTTTAGTTTTTAGACTTTGGGAATTTGAAACCACATAATCATTGTTCGATAATACAAACTCATTCTTGCTATAGAGTGAGTATGGATAATTCAGACTGTTTATTACTAAGATGATAAATAAAAATATAGAATTGTTTTAAGAATTTTAGCATTTTTAGAACAAGAATTTCAAGAAGTGATAGATAATTGATTTTTCATAAACAAAAGGGAAAAAACATGAAAAGACAAATCCTCTTTATTAGTATGTTCTTTTTTATTTACACATGCGCCTTTGCGCAGTTCAGTTCGCTAAAACAGAATGAAGGCATGATGTCAGGCGGTGTTGGTATGTCATACGTCGATGATAAACCGTATTTCGCTTTTCATTTTCAGCCTGAATTAGCGTTTGCAAATATGGGGCTTGGATTGGACCTGAATTTAGAAATCAGTCCGGCGGGTAAAATCAATCCGGAAAACTTTAATGAGTTTTCAGATTATGCCAGCATTATTAGATATTTCCGCTATGGGTCTAAAGGCGATCCAGCATATTTCCGAATTGGCGCGCTTGATTATGCAACTCTCGGACACGGAAGCATTATGTATGCTTATAATAATAGCGCGAGTTACGATGCCCGAAAAATCGGCGTTGAATTCGACGTTGATTTTAATGAGTTTGGTTTTGAATCCGTTTACGGCACTTTCGGTGAAGCGGGAGTTTTTGGTGTACGAGGTTACGTCAGACCGTTGCGGTTGACAGCTCTTAAGGACATTCCAATCATAAGTAATCTTGAAGTTGGAGCTACATACAGCGCAGATTTTAATCAAAATGCCGGTGTTTATGAGGGTAATCTCGTAGATGGAAAATTCAAAGCTGTAGACAGTACCGATGCTGGTGTAATGAATATTATCGGTTTTGATCTTGGATTACCTATTCTTAAAACTAGTTGGCTCAATTTAGATCTTTATTATGATTTCGTAAAATTTGTTGATTTCGGAAGCGGTTCTTCAGCAGGTTTCATCGCAAGATTTAACGCTTTAGGAGCAGTTAATGTAACCACAAAGTTGGAAAGAAGATTTAACGGCGATAAATATATTCCTTCTTATTTTAATTCATTTTACGAAATTGAGCGGTTTAGATATGACGGCGCAAATGTTAGAAGCAAAGTTCAATTTCTGGATGCATTACAAACAGAAGGAAACGGCTATTATGGAGAGTTAATGGTTTCGCTTCTGAATACATTTAATATTATTGGCAGCTATCAGAGACTCGACAAAGATTCTAAGAGCGGTATTTTACACTTGGTTGCAGACGCGCAAACATTCGGTTCGTATGTTGTGAGAGCGGGATATGATAAAGTGAGAATTAAAAGCGAAGCAGATTTATTTACGCTTGATGACAGGTCGTATTTATTTGCTGAAGTGGGCTATAAGCCATATTCTTTTATGATTGTCTCGATGGTTTATCATTATACTTTTACGCCGACACGCGATAAATCCGATAATATAACTGGATACAAACCACAGAAAAGAATTGAACCACGTGTAACGTTCGTGTATCCTTTTAATATGTAAGGTTGATAAGCGGTTTGGTTAAAATCGATTGATTATTATTTGCCCGCTACTTCGAGTTGCGGGTATTTTTTAATTAATACATTTTTGCAGAAGTAAGATGAAAGTGGAAGTCGTTAAACGATTTTATCGGCAGTATTGTAGTTCATCATAACACGCCGTAGCCGCCAATCTATCGATTAGGGAACATATAATGATATTTGAATATGGAAATAGACGAACTCCGCTTTTTATTGGTATTGGCTTTTTGTTAATTATAATACTCGCCGAATTTTTAGCCATAATGCTTTTAAATCATGGTTTATTGGTGTATACGCTTGACGATCCATACATACTTATGGCGCTGTCAGAAAATATAATAAGTGGAGTGAAGACTCCATGAAATGGACAGGTCCCTTAGACGGAATTTCTTGTTAACACTCCAATTTATTTTTATTTTCATAGGACTAAAGTTAGGGGTAATAAAATTACTATGATTCTTAAATCAATATTGCAGAGTAAAAGATTTGCTCAATTGTCATTATGGATTGTTTTATTAATTGTCTCAACCATGGTTTTAGGTTCTTTCATTCAAACTAATATTGATGGTTATGAAAGAGCTATGTTTAAAGAAATGATAAATGGTACGGCTCATAAACCATTTATCTATCGAGCACTTGTCCCAATAATTATTAAATCTACATCTTTGTTGATACCAGAAAATGTGAAGGAGGGAATAAATGTGTGGGGTAAAGAAAATATTAATTACCTAACAAAAGAAGGGCGTGATATCGATTTATTAGATCTATTATTTGCAATCGGATTGTGGTATGTGTCAATAATTTGTTTTGCATTTGTCTTTCAAAAATTAGCTCATCATTTTTACTCCCAAAATAATAAAATACTATTTATACTAACAATTATTGCAGTGGCTGGCTTACCAACATTTTTTAAATACTATAGTTACATTTATGATTTAACTCATTTATCCTTATTTACTTTCTGCTTGTATCTGTTAGTCAAAGCTAATTGGAAACTTTATTTGCTGCTAATTTGTGTTACCACTTTAAGTAAGGAGACATCTGTTCTTTTAATTATGATCTATTATATCCACTATAAGAGCATTTTATCAAAATCGGATTTTAATAAAATATTCGTGGCACAGATGGTAATATTTATAATAATCAAAATGATTCTTTCTATTTATTATTTTAATAATTCTGGAACTATAGTTGAGTTCCAATTATTCCATAATCTCAAACTGGAACCATATTCAATTTCGCAATTTTTATCATTCATTATAATCGGTGTTGGAATTGCATTTGATTGGAAAAATAAACCACTATTTTTAAAAAACGCTTTTTATATAATAATTCCGTTACTTTTTTTAACCTTTTTTCTAGGATACTTGGATGAATATAGAGATTACTATGAAATTTACCCAATTGTACTATTATTGATATTTCATTCAGTTACAAAATTATTTAATAACAAATTAGAAATTAAATAATAATACATCAAACACCTTTTTAAGGTAGAATGTCCCAGCCTACAAAAATGCTAAACAAGGCATGTAAAGAATAAATATCTTCCCCCATTTTTTAGGGCGCGGCAGGGTCTGAGTAATACCTCAATGTTTCCAAGATAAATTCCTCAAATTCATTTAACGTATCAAAATAATAATCTGCGTTAAATTTTCTAATTTCATCTTTGGCGTAACAGTCCCAAAGCAGCGCTGCGCTGTATACTCCAGCCTCCTTTGCTGCAGAAATATCCGATGGCGAATCGCCAATCATTAATACTTCGGGTGGATTGAAATTAAATTTTTCGAGGAAGTTGATTATTCCTTCCGGATGTGGTTTGTGATTCTTAACATCATCGCCGGTTACAATTAAATCAAAATAATTTAATAGCGCTAATTCACGCAAGGTTATTTCGCTGGTACGTCTACCTTTTCCAGTAAATATCCCTAATGCTCTTTCGGATTCTTTAATGCTCGAGATAATATAATCCATCCCAGAAAAACTTGAGGTGTAATTCTTATGATTTTCCTGGTAGAACGTATAATAATCTCTGCTTGCTTCTTCAAGATTTTCGGTAAAGAGCTGCTTAAGAATTACGTCTTCAGGCGGACCGAATAAACTAATAATTTCCTTATCTGTATATAATCTTGAAAGATACTTTTGTGTTATATGATTGAATGATTTGAAAATCAATTCATTCGTAGAGGCTAATGTGCCATCAATATCAAAAATATAGCCTTTAAAAGATTTCAATAATTGCTCACTTTAATTTGAAAAGAACAACCTTCCCGTCCATATTCGACGCAATAAAAATATTGTCTTTCACGTGCTGAACCGAATGAACTCTGGATGTACCCAGGAATAGTAATTGTTTGCTTTTATATTTATTGTCAATCGAATAAACGTTTCCGTCCTTTGCGCCGAAAAGAATTTTATCTTTCCATTCAATTGGTTCGGTTGGCATAGTATCAATTCCAAAATCCATTTTAACGGACTTAATTTCTCTGCCGTTTGATGCGTAAATAATTCTGAATTTATCCTCGTATCCCTTCAATAATATTTTTTTCTTATCGTTCGAAATACCGATTGATTCCCACGTATCATACTTTTCTTTCTTCCACAAAGTTTTTCCAAGATTCAGGTCAATGGAATAAACAATCTGCTCGGGAGTGGAAATAAAAATACTTTTACCGTCAGTTACCGGTTTACAAGCAGCCGGCGAATAATAGAAGTTTTCCTTATCACGCCATTTCCAAATTAACCAGCCCTCCCTCGCATCAATACAGTAAATGTGGCTGTCCCAGCTTCCGTAAATTATTTTATTGTTTACGAATAATGGCTCAACTTCAATCATGCCGTTTGCATCGTTGCTTCTCCACAACTCCTGCAGAGTTTCTAAATCAAGACAATACAAATTCCCCGTGTTTGTGCCCACAATTAAGGCGGCATTTGAATTTGTAGATTTTGGCATCATAGTTTCTTTAGCGCCCTGATAATCAATCGCGATAAGCTGAGAAGTTATTGATTGATCGAAGCCAATAGATTGTTTTTGCTCTCCTGTTTCGGCATCCAAAGTAATTATATCTCCACGGATTGTAGCGACCGCTAAAATCCCATCTCTAGCAGCAGGTTTGCTGTAAACACTTCCGAATGTATCGTAATCCCAGAGTACATTTCCATTAAAATCGAAGCAGGTTACAATTCCGGAGAAATCAGCCGTATAAATTTTATTTTTGTAAATCAAACTGTTCGCTATCAAAGTTGATTCGAGATTACGCGTCCACATTACTTGCACACCGTAATTTTTCTCTTGAAGAGAATCAATCATGGGAATTTCATTTTTCTCATTCAGGTTAATTTGTCCCCAAAGAGAAGGCGTTAGGTTTCTTGTAACCTCATAAAATTCCAAAAGATCTTTTTTCCGTTCAACAATATTAAATCCCCAGCTTTTTTGATGCTGACTCAATGCTGAACGACCGTGAGCGGCATTGACATTATTAAACTTATAAATTTCGTTTTTATGGCTATACCCATTTAACACTGCCTTAAATTTTTTCTTTTGTAAAATGTTATTTACTAAAAACCAATTGTCTGTCTCTTCGTTAAAAGGATGGTGAGTTATTAAATAAATGTTTTTATCAGGATTGATTTCATCTAATTGCTCGTTCAACCAAAATATATCTTCGGGACGGAAGTGACCGCCGCCGCCTTTCCACGGGATGCTGGTATTCATACCGATGAAGACATCATTACCTTTTTCTAGCACAAAACTATCTTCGTTCCATAAATCTAAAAAGTAAGATAATCCGCTCTCGCTCCATTTCGAATCGTGATTGCCTCTAATAATTAAGTATGGCGATTTCAATTTATCTAAAATTGATTTAGCAAGATCAAATTCAGCGTTCAATCCTTTTTCTGTGATGTCGCCGGAGATAATTGTAAAAGAAATATTTTTAAACGTATTAATTGCTTTTACAACCGAATCAAGTTCAACTTCCGCTTTTGGAGCTCCAATGTGAGTGTCGGAAATCCAAGCAAATTTATAACTCTGCCCCTGAGCGACTATTGAAATTAGCACAAAAAATAATGCTGCAATGCGTTTCATTTTTTTCTCATTCGTTTTTTCAAAAATAGTCAATTCTCAACTGGATTTAAATTATGTTATAAATGACTTGGAAATGTTTTCAAGAATCAACGTCACTAAATAGTCAAGTTGTTATTACTAATGTCAATCTATATATTTCGGCGCTAAATATTACATGAAAAGATGGAAAAAATTAGGAATTTTTGCATAATAGCCCATATTGATCACGGCAAATCTACTATTGCCGATGGCTTATTAGAATACACCGGAACTGTTTCGCAGAGAGAAGCAAAATCGCAGCTTTTAGATGATATGGATTTAGAGCGTGAAAGAGGGATAACCATAAAATCTCACGCTATTCAGATGAAATACAAATCCCTAGACGGAACTGATTATATACTTAATTTAATTGATACGCCCGGACACGTTGATTTTTCGTATGAGGTTTCGCGCTCGCTTGCTGCATGCGAGGGCGCATTACTTATTGTTGATGCAGCGCAAGGTGTCGAAGCTCAAACCATTAGTAATCTATATCTTGCCATTGATGCAGGATTGGAAATTATTCCTGTCTTAAATAAAATTGACTTACCAAGCGCAATGGTAGAAGCGGTGAAACATCAGGTTGTTGATTTAATTGGATGCGAAGAAAACGATATTTTACTTGCTAGCGCTAAAGCAAGAATTGGTATTCAAGATATTTTGGAAGCGATAATAAAAAGAGTTCCGGCTCCAAAAGGTGACGAAGCTGCGCCTCTGCAAGCTCTCATTTTCGATTCGGTGTTTGATTCATACCGCGGCGCAGTTGCTTATATCCGCGTTTTCAACGGTATATTAAGAGTCAAAGACGCTATCAAATTCTTTGTAAACGACAATGTTTACCAGGCAGAGGAAATCGGAATACTTGGTTTATTAAAAATAAAAACCAAAGAATTAAGAGCAGGCAATGTTGGTTATTTGATAGCCGGCGTTAAAGATGTTCATGATACTAAAGTTGGCGATACCGTAACGCATACCA
>JAHJTX010000067.1 GCA_018829545.1 Bacteroidota bacterium
AAAATGCTCGTTGTGTATCCTCAATAGCATCGCCTGCTGCCTGAGATGCAGCCAGGTTCAAAGGAGTGAAATATCGGCCACCCGTGGTTGTGAATTTTAGATTTAATGCCAAAATATCACCTCTTTTATTTAATTTCCATTCTTTGCCGCCTAAGAGGTTTAAAACATAGTTGGAGTTAAAAGTTGTGTTTCTTTCAATACCATCAGAACCTTTGTATTTAGAGTTATATAGCGAACCTGTAATTAAAAAGTAGAACCCATCATTTAAATATCTTTCAACAGTAAAATCAATGCCATAGTTTCGACCTGTGCCGTTGCTAACCAAATCAGATTGATCAACAGGGGCAAGATTGGCGCCCTCATTTACAATATTGAAAGATGAAGGATACTGATGCACAGGTATTTTATCAAGGTACTGATAATACATTTCTATTTTTATAACTGCTATATCTCCAAGATATTGATTATAACCCAAAACAAAATGGTTGCTTCTTGAAAATTTAAGATTCATGTTTGATCTTTGCCCTGCCAGATTCTGTACAAAATAGGTGTAAGAACCTTGAGATTGTTGATGCAAGCCATATCCAAAATTAACTGAGGATTTATCAGTTAATTGATAACTTAAACCAATACGAGGCTCTATGGCTGCTTGATTATTTATATTTAAGTGCTGAACATGCAAACCTGCGTTTACTATGGTTCTATCTCCTATTCGGTATTTCCAGTTTATATAACCCTGAGACAATATTAAATCGTCTTTAAAATCAGCCCAAATACGCTCACCATCCAAATATATTTTTTTTCTAAATATATCAGTTACGCTGTAATCTGTATTCATACCAAAATAAAAACTACTCTTCGCACTGAATTTATGGGTTAAGTTAGCTGCAGCAGAATATTTTGTGATGTTAAATGTTGCATCGGTTATTAAAAAAGTTGGCTTACCCGGTTGGTCTACAGCTATTGAATCTTCTCTGTATAATTGTTCGGCACTGCTAACACCCACCGTAAATTTTGCAAATGTTTTTGAGGATAACGCAGTTTCAAATGAGGCCCCGGCAATTCCTGTTGTGAACTTTGGATACAAATTTTGGTCAATTCGTCCATAATAGTTTGTTTTACTTGTATCCACATCTTTACCTAATAAATCAATACGGCTGGTACCACCTAAAGCGAAGAAGGTGAGTTTAGATGAATTTTTCATTGGAAAAGTAAATTTCATATTTAAATCCTGATAGTATGGTGGGCTGTCGGTACCAATCTCAACACCTAAGTTTTTCATTAAACCTAATGCAGTGTAACGGTAGTTGATAAGATATGATGCTTCACTTTCTTTTGACAAAGGTCCTTCCGTACCTAACTCAAACCCGTTGAAACCAAACTGTCCCAGAAATTCATGTTTTTCGTTGTTACCTTCACGCAAACGTAAGTCGAATACACCGGCAACGGCGTTTCCATACTGTGACGGGAATGCACTAGTAAAGAAATCCGATTTGCTTAACAAATTATTGTTAAGCATACTTACTACACCACCAGTACTATAGGTTGAACCATAGTGATTAGGATTAGGTATGTTAATGCCTTCTAACTGCCACAATACACCTAACGGCGAATTACCTCTTACAACAATGTCATTTCTTGAATCATTGTTTGCCACAACTCCTGCAAAGTTTGCAACCATTCTGCTTGGGTCGCCCAAAGAGCCTGCATATAATTTTGTTTCGTCAACGTTAAACGATCGAGCGCTTACATTTGTAATTGCGTTATTGGTAACTTTGAAGTCTTTATCCCTACTGTATACAACACTTACTTCGTCTAGTGTTAATGTTGTCTCCACTAACTGAAAGTTAGCTATAACTTCTTTACCCGCAGTTACTTTCACATTTGTGTTTGTTTGTGTTTCATAGCCAATAAATGAAACCCGAATTGTTTGCATTCCTAAGGGAACGTTTGATATTTTATAGTAGCCATCGGCATTGGTAGCGCTTCCAAGGATCGTACCCAAAATAAACACGTTAGCACCAACAATAGGTTGCTGGGTTACCTGCTCAATTATCCTTCCTTTGATTGTTTGAGATGATAATGAAGACTGGGCAAATGATTGATTGGTTGCTAAAGAAATAAAACCAATTAGTAAAGTCGCTAAGACCTTAAGACTGTATTTGTTTGAATATTTCATGATTTGTATGACTCCATTGTAAAAGTATTTATTTGTAGGATTACTTTTGCAAGGATATTCATCAAATAATAGCTATCCAATTACATATGTAAAGAAATTTATTTTTTAGCTCGTATTCTAGAAAGTTGGGTAGGGCTTACACCCAGGTAGGATGCGATATGATATTGAGGGATTTTGTTTTCAAGACCGGGGTGTTTTTGTTTAAATATTTCGTAACGTTCAGACGCATCTAACATAACTAATTCAATTTCTCGTTTTTCTTTAATAACGAAGTATTGTTCTGCTAAAATCCGTGATAATCGTTCTATTTTTGGCGTTGAATCATAGAGTTTGACCATACTTTTATAATTAGCTTCTAATATTGTGCAATTTAATAAACACTGAATATTAATCAAATTTTTATTCCCTGTTAATAATGATGAATATGCTCCTACAAAATTTGAATTCGTAAAAAATGTTTTATTGTATTCACTTCCTTCATTATTACGATAAAATGCGCGAAATACGCCTGTTAAAATAAAAGCAAATTTTGTGGAATATTCTCCTTCATTTGCAAAATATTCATTTTTATTAAGTTGTTTTTCTGAAAATAACGATACAAATAGTTCCATTTCACTTTCTGTAAAATGTATAAGACTAATTAAATATTTTTTTAGTTCATTCATCTTGTTTTTTATGCCACATAACGTTTAGTATATGCAAAGTAGGCGATTGCGTGGCAATTCACTATCAGGCTACACAAAAGTTGAAGCGGGTACAACCTTTTACATTACTACTGTCACGCCTATTTTGTATATACATTGTTAGCGGCTGGCTTTTTAATCTATTCTTGTTTTATTTAAAGGTAAATCAAAGGCGCTTTCTAATCTGTCAATTATTCTGTTGTCTATATTGTCGTCAAATTTTCGTGCAAATAAATTATCACCTTCTAAAAGAAATTTAATATCCTCTTCAGTAAATGTTTTTGGTCTTAGTTTGATATCGCCATCAGGCACCCAAATAATAGCTCTTTTATCATCATTGATAAGTATGCCATTAAACGAAGTATTCATAAGTACTGTTTGAAAAAATGCTTCGTCTGCGATTAGAGTATTTAAATAATAGTTTTCAAACTTTTTAGCTTCACCACTATTACAAATAAATTCACAAGTTCGACGTGTTAAAATCATCCATTGACCTCCAATGTATGGTATAACATCTTTCAAATATGCTCGTTTAATAAGGATACCACTAAAACCTTTGTCGGTTTCTACAAAATAGTTTTCAATTCGATTCATTGTTTCTGGTCGAACAGTTAATTGGTTGGCTATTTTAATAAAATTATTTCCTTTGTTTTTGGTTAGATATTCCCGAATAATTTTTTGTGATTTTAAAGGAAAGTCTTGGCCACTTAAATTGATAAAAAAGTCCCAATCTATGTTTAGATTTAATAAATATTTTATACCATTAAGTTCTACTTGGACCATACTATAACCACCCCAAACAACATTTTCGCTTTCTAAAATGTAAGTGTTGGGGAAATCAGTCAAAAAGTCTTCAATGTCATCATAGATTCCAATGCCTGCTTTCTTGTCCAAGTGTATCAGATAATAGTTTTCAGGGTGATAAAGAGCCTTAAAGAGCCGTTTAAACTGTTCTGGAAATCTGTGCACCAAAATAAAATATGCAATTGTTACTTGGTTCAGAAGATTTTTGCTTGTCTTTGATTCAATTTTTTCAATCCTAATGTCGTTGTCTATCATTGTTTTTAGCTTTCCTGCCTCAAAAAGTTTAATAAGCTCTTTGAGGTTGGATAGACGCTTTGGAAGTGGTCGGAGTCCTGTAGCCGAAAACTTTACTTTCTTACTGTTGAACATGGTAGTCCAAAACATTTGAAGAAGAATTGAAAGTGTAAGAACAGGATTAAGATAGATTCCTCTTTGTTTAAGTGAGTTTTTACATTTTGAAAATGAACTCTTACCTGCCACATCAAAAATAATATCATATGTCTTACCGTTTTTGGTAAAATCCTCATTAGTGTAATCAATTACTCTATCAGGTCCCAAGGATTTAACCAATTCCAAATTGGCGGTACTGCATACCCCGGTAACTTCCACCCCAAACACTTTGGCAATCTGTACTGCTGCTGAACCTACACTTCCGGAAGCACCATTAATGAGAATTTTCTGTCCGCTCTGAATATTTGCTTTAGCTCTAAGGAAATTCCATGCTGTCAATGCCGAACAGACAGGGGTGGCTTCCTCATTGGTTATATTTGGTGGCTTTATTGCCAAAAGACCCTCTTCAGGAATACATACATACTCGGCATAACAACCAAAATTTGAACCAGTAGATCCGAAAACCTGGTCACCTTTTTTAAATAGTTTTACATCTTTGCCTACTGCTTCAATCTCTCCAGCAAATTCAGTTCCTAGTATTGACTTTTTTGGTTTTGTAAAACCAATAATAACTCTTGCAAAATACGGTTTACCCTTTCGTTGTAAAGGATCCTCTGTTGCTACAACTACTGTAAATATTCTTATCAGTATTTCATTGTCCTTCGGAATAGGTTTTTCCACTTCTTTGAGCTGAAGAACTTCTGGCGGTCCGTATTTAGTACATATAACTGCTTTCATATTTTCTATATCCTTTAATATTCGAATCTGGTTGTTTGTTGGTTTTTAATGACGCACAACGTTTAGTATATGCAAAGTAGGCGATTGCGTGTCAAATAACTATCAAGTTACACAAAAGTTGAAGCGAGCTACAACCCATGAATTTACTGCTATCTCGGCTATTATTTTTATACATTGTTATGGGCTGGGCTTTATTCATCTAATATTTCAGAGTTTTTAATCTTTCTTCTTAAATCAGGATTTATTTGTTTTATCAATTCAACCATTGTGTTGTCAAACCATCTACCAGTAAAGGGACTCAAATATATTTCATCAATTAATTCATAGATATCAACTTTAAGTCTTCTTCCGATTGATAAATTGTATGGTGGCTTGAGACTTCCTTCTGAGAGTGGATAGTGAAAAATAAATAATCTTAATTCATTTTCATACTCATAAAACTTATTCTTTGTGGTAATGACATTAAACCTATTTTCAGGTTCATCCTTTATGAAGTCAGCATAATCTACTTTTGCAATAAAAATATCCTCATCAAAAGGGTCTTTCCCATTTTTTATTGCCCTTGTTAATTTACCAACAGTTGTTTTTATTGCAACTCCAGACTTTGCTCCTCCAAGATATATTTTCCATAAAGCGTATGATTCATGCTGACTAATTGTCCAACAATTCAATAAAGTAAGCTCTCTCAAAGAATTAGTTTGATGTAATCTAATTTGGCTTTCAATTTCCGCATATTTTAATGAGTATCCTTCTTTTTTAATTTGTTTTAATAAATATTCTTGATTTCGTTTCGGAATTAAACCTTCATATTTATCTGTCATCTTTGCAGCATTAGTAAAGAATAATTCCTTTGAAACTATTAAGTCAAGAAATTTGTCAAGACTTAAGTATCTCCAAATAACCGTATTCCCATGAGGAACTTTATCAATCCTTTTATCCTTTACTATCATAAATTTCTTTTAATCTTACCTTTTACTATTTGTTATTCATTCGTATTTCTTAAATCCATTACTCCAATATTTCTGAATCTATTCAAACGGTATTCCTCTATTAAACCATAAATTTGATTGTCATTTATTTCATTACTCATTATTTGCCTAACATAAATCGGTATTTCGTTTTCTCCATCAAAAATAGCACTATGTTCACTTAACGCTTTAGAATAGTAATGTGAGAAATAATCATGAAGATTATTATGTCGGGTCAATGGACAACAAAACAAACAACAAAATGAGTTTGATTGTTCAAGAATCTCATTTTTCGACAATTTTTTATTTTTATAGTCTTTTGACATTTGCTCTATGACATAAGCATCTGCAAAATAAAGACTTGTTTCTTCCTCAAAGAGATTATTTTTCATTCCACCGCAAATAATTCTTGTGTCTTTGTCTGGTTTTGAGTAAATCAAATAAAACGGAAGTCTTTTTTCTGTTTTGGCATAATTTGATAAAATGTAAATCTGCCTTTTTTTTGCTTTTGTTTTATAATTTAATTTGCTACAATAGGAATTATAATCTTTAATGAACTTTTTTGCTTGAACAACAAAAGGAATAGGTTTATTGTCTTTAATTAGCCATAACTCTAATTCAAAATCTGCACCAGTTTTTTTGTTTTCATCTTCTTTAGAATACTTTTCAATATTGAGATAATTGAATCTTTTATCCAACTTTCTCCATTGCCAAACTAAATAATCTGTAATTGATTCTTCGTTCACATCTGGAACAAATTGAATGAATTCTAAAACAGATTTAGAAATAATCTTATTATTATCACAAATTTCCATTAATTGCTCTTTTTAGCCTTGCCCATAACGGTTGAGGCTATGTGCAGTAAGGGATTGCGGGCTAATTTTCTGTCCAGTTACACAAAAGTTTATGCGTTGTACAAAGCTTGAATAACCACTTAACCCTTAATGTTTTATGTCGCGTGTTGTGTTTTCGTGCTTTTTAATTTAATCGTTTAATAATTATTGATTTCTTGACCGATAAATAACCGACATAGTAATAAACTCCTCCACATATTTCATCGAATATTCTTTTAAAATAGGCAGTCCATCAGACGTTTATTACTTTATTTTTAACGCATCCATTAATCTATCTATTTCGCATAGTACAACCCAGCCTCCGGGCCAAGTGGTAAACTAAGCAGAATCCAGCCAATCATCAGCAAAGTCCATGCAATGAAGAAGGCAATAGAATAGGGCAGCATGGTAGCAATAAGGGAACCAATGCCCGATTTCGAATCATATTTTTCAAAGTAAACAATAATCAGAGCAAAAAAGCTCATCATAGGAGAAATTAGGTTGGTAACACTATCGCCTATACGATAAACTGCCTGTGATAATTCGGGAGAATATCCCAACAACATAAACATAGGAATAAATACGGGTCCCATAATAGCCCATTTAGCCGAGGCACTTCCCATAAACATATTAATTATGCCAGAGATAATTATAAACATAATGACCAGAGGAATGAGACCAAGATCAGCACTTTGAAGGAATGCTGCTCCTTTCACCGCAACCATAATACCGAGGTTGCTCCACTTGAACCAGGCAACAAACTGTGACGCAAAAAAGACTAAAACCAAAAAGGAAATCAAACCTTTAAAACTGCTGTTCATGCCATTTATAACATCTTCATGTTTTTTGAAAGTGCCACTTACATATCCGTAAACAATTCCACAAGATCCTGCTATAATAAACAAAACTGCAATAAATCCCTTTAGCACTGGTGAATGAAGTATAGTATTATCATCAGCTCTTAAAATTCCATTATCGGGAATAAGACCTAACGCAATTATAATCATAAATAACAGGAAAACTAAGCCTGTCCATTTAAGTCCTTTTCTTTCTTTTATACTTAGATCAGTGATTTCTTCTTTTTCTATGTCACCAGTGTATTTACCAAGTCGGGGCTCAACTATGGCTTTAGTTACCCATGTGCCTACAATAGAAATAACAAAAGTAGATACCACCATAAAGTAATAATTGGCTGTAGGCATTACGTAATAATCCGGATCTACAATATTTGCAGCCTCAGTTGATAAACCTGCAAGTAAAGGGTCTATTGTTCCGATAAATAAATTTGCACTGAATCCGCCGCTTACACCTGCAAAACCTGCTGCCATACCAGCAATAGGATGCCTGCCTAAGGAATGAAAAATAACTCCTGCTAAAGGAATAATTAGAATATATCCCAAATCTGAGGCCATGTTGGAGAGTATTCCTGTGAATACAATTAAAAAAGTAACTGAATTTTTAGGTGCTTTAATAAGCAACAGATTTAGCGAAGATTTTATAAGTCCGCTACTTTCGGCAATCCCAATTCCCAGCATGGCGACCATAACTATGCCCAAAGGTGCAAAACTTGTGTAACTGCTAACCATTTCAAGAAGTATCCTGTGAAGGCCATCTCTTGAAAGGAGGTTTACTATTTTAACTGTTTCTCCATTACCAGGATTAACTCCTTCCCATTGCAAATAGTAACCAATCAACGAGAATAATAACGTTATTAGTCCAAATATTGCGAATAAAGCGGCAGGATGAGGCAGAGCATTGCCAACTTTTTCAACTCTTCCAAGTAGATTGATTCTTCTTATATTCATAATTTTCTGGTTAAAGCTTTTTATTTTCTGTGTTGACGGTCTATTTTTTCATGCATGACGCACAACGGGAAGCATATGGTTTGTGGCGGACTTTCAAAGACAAATCTTTCTGTCCACTTTGATTTTTATTTGTAACTATAATGTTCCATTTCCGACCGAAACCCGCCATAAACTATATGCATTGTTAGCGTTTCGTTGTTTATTTTTTCAATTTTTTCTTTTGTTCAACGTAAATATTTTCATTCAACTTTTTGAGCGTTTTCATAAAGTCTTTTTCATTCAGAACTGACAGTTGATATTTCGCAATTTCTTTTAATTTCAAGAACCTTTCGTTTTTGCTAACTTTTTCTTTAATCATTTGAGCATTTAAAGTCTCAAGGTTCGATAATATGGCCAATTCATTTATGCTTGCTATATCTCGTAAGTTCGATGATTTCTTTGCTAAGTCTGGATTTGCATCTCTCCAGTCTTTCGCGGTGCAATGAAAAAGAATAACATTCAATAAGTCTGCTTCTTCTGCATAGATTAACCACTCTTTCTCCTTTTCGTAGTTTTTGTCGGGAAGAATGAAGTTTTTAATTGCATCAGTATGAATATAGTAATTAGTTTTACTCAATATTCTTTTGACGTTCCATTCTAGATTGTATTGATTGGTTTCAACTTCTTTTAATCTTTGGTATTCAGTAATTAAATAAAGTTTGAAAGTTGGGCTAATCCAAGATGCAAATTCAAACGCAATGTCTTTGTGTGCGAAAGTTCCACCGTATCTTCCAGATTTTGAAATTATTCCAATTGAATTCGTTGCTTCAATCCATCTTTTAGGAGTGAGAGTAAAACTATTTGAGCCGGATTCATTTCTAAAGGCATCGAATTCGATGCTTTTAAAATTGGGATTTTTCAATTGTTCCCAAAGTCCTAAAAATTCAATTGTGCTCCTTGTTCTCATCCAGTTCTGAATGATGTAATTTGTTCTTTCAGAATCACGGAATTTTGCCATGTCAGTCAGAGAAATAAATTCTTCTTCATTTTGTTTGTAAAGAACAATTTCTAACTCGTTAACATTCAATTTAGTTTTACTCATAATTTAATCCTTTTCGAGAAACTAAAATTAGCACAATTCTTTCAATCTTTAAAATCTATTTTGTTTATAGTTCTGAGCATTACAATGAACGCTAACGGTTTAGCTATGCGACGTAGCCGCAAGCTTACATTAATTTATTTTAGAACTACTAAACTCAAATTTACCGATTATTTTGAACCGAACACAAATTGCGGCTATGGCGTATAGCTATTGTTATGCACTGGCTTTTTTAATTGTTACGAACTTCCTAAAGTTGTCTCGATCAATTATTTCTGTTTTTGCGTTATATGCTTTAACAAATGTTTCTGGTAACCGTACTTTATTTTTTGCTTTCCATTTAAATTCATAACCAACTATTCCGTTTTCATTTTCTTCCACAAAATCAATTTCCTGTTTTTGTTTAGTTCGCCAGAAGTACATTTTCGCAAAAGTTTCTTTATAATTATTTTGCTTTAATCTTTCTGAAATTAAGAAGTTTTCCCACAATGCACCTTTATCTATTCTTAAGTCTAGTTGATTGAAATTACCAATAATCATATTTCTAATGCCATTGTCATAAAAGTAGATTTTGCGATTTCGCTTAATTTCATTTCGTACATTTCTGCTAAAACTATTGAGTCTGAAAACTATATAACCTTTCTCTAAAATTTCAACGTATTTTTGTATAGTATTCTTGTTAACACCAACTATTTGAGATAATTCATTATAGTTTACTTCATTTCCTATTTGCAAGGCTAATGCTTGAAGTAATCTTTCAAGAACTTCAGGTTTTCTAATATCTGAGAATGCCAGAATATCTCTGTATAAATAACTATTTACAAGGTTTTTTAATATTTCTTTTTCAGTTCCTTGATTGTTTAATACATCAGGGTAGAATCCATATAGTAATCGATTCTCGATTTGTTGTTCAGACTTTAAAAAACCTAATTTATTTTCATATTCTTCCCATGAAATCGGAAATAATTCATATTCCCATTTTCTCCCAGTCAAAGGTTCGTTCAACTTATTACCTAAATCGAATGAAGAAGATCCACTTACAAATAATTGAACATCTTTAAATTGGTCAGTAATAATCTTAAGAGTTAACCCAATTCCGTCTATTCTTTGGGCTTCGTCAAGAAATACGGTTTTATTGTCAGCTAAAATGGATCTAATCTGCTCGGTGTTTGGATTTGATAGAAGATTTCTGATCGTAGGATCATCAGCGTCTAGAAAGAGGTAGTTTTCGTTTTTTAAAATATTGTTTATTAATGTTGTTTTACCTACTTGTCTAGCACCTACCAGAACTATAGCTTTTCCAGCATTGACTTTTTCTTTAATTTTATTTTCTAAGACTCTATTGTACATTGTTTTTTAAGTCAAAGATACTATTATATTATCACAATAACCAAAAAGCATAACTAAAAGTTATTACAATATTTAATTTCTGCTGGAATTGAGCTTGTGCATAACGGTTTACAATATGAAACGGTTGGGTTTTCGGAGTGCATCTGTATCCACCGTTGGAAAAGTTGATTTGAAAATAAAATACTCGCAAACCACTGAACCCCAACTGTTTTATATTGTGTCTTGTATGCCGTATTTATTTATATTGTTCTAATATCTTATTTTTTAATTTTTTTACACCATTTTTTGATTCGTCTTCACCTGAATTTGTAATTATCGCTAATCCTAAATCCAATTCTTTATATAGAACAATCCAGCAATAATAAGTTCCTGCACTACCAGCATGAGTGCTTATCGAATATTCTTCGGGTGTTCTAAACACTCCCCAACCAATGGAATAATAAGGAAACTTATAAACGGTAGAATCAAAATGGCAATAGTTCAGATAATTGTATGTCGAAGATTTCAGAATAGAATCTCTTCCATTAATGCCACCTAAATTTAACTGTAGAAACTTTACATAATCCACAATCGACATACTGTAATTTCCGGCAGGTGTAATTATATCGTCCATTTGATATTCATCATTTGGTGAATGTGAGATCAACAAGCGATCATCTTCCGAAAGATAATGGCCCCAAGGTTGGTTTTTGTGGCTGAGTTCTAATAACAACAGCAATATTAATTGTTGTAAAATCTCGCAGATTGACCGCTACACTAAACAATCTACGTTACAATATGTAACACAGATTGATTAGTCAGCTTTTTGGACGGTCAATCTGTGAAGAATGATGA
>JAHJTX010000068.1 GCA_018829545.1 Bacteroidota bacterium
ACTAATAATTCGGTTGTAATAATCGAGCATAATTTGGATGTGATTAAATGTGCGGACTACATTATTGATTTAGGTCCCGGCGCGGGAGAAAAGGGAGGCGAAATTGTTGCCAATGGAACGCCCGAAGAAATAGTTAAGGCAACCGCTTCATACACAGGGATGTATTTGAAAGATTATTTACGCTAAAAAAAGTTTTGGAATTTGACGAAGCAACTATTTTACACTATATTAGTGCACAATTGATTGGTGTAAATAATGAAAAATATAAGATTGAGTCCGCTCTGAAAAGTCATATTGTTATTAACCCCACGTTTTAACGTGGGGATAACAAGCTAAAAACAAACTTTCCCAAACGGGTTTTAACCCGTTTGGGGTTTTTCGGAGTGGACTCAAGATTAAATGCGAACAAGACTTTAATTGAAAAGGCAAGAATGAAAGCGCAAAAGCTGAATAGCAGCTTAAATAAGCTTTTCAGAAATTGGCTGGAGGGCTTTGTCAATAGCGAAAAATCTGAGGAAGAGTTTGAGGAAATAATGGCAAAATTAGATTATGTTAAATTTGACAGAAAATTTTCCCGCGAAGAGATGAATGAAAGATAAACTTTTTTAGATACGAATATTTTTGTTTATTCCTTCTCCCAAGATGACCAAATATAAAAGGACATTGCCAAATCAATTATAAAGGAATCGTTAAAGAATCATACGGGCGTAATTAGCTATCAGGTTATTCAAGAGTTATACTTGCTGAAATTATTATTTGTTTTGAAATATAAAAAATTAGAGGTCAGTAGATAAATTCATATATTTATATTCAAAAAAAGGATTATTATGGAATTATTTAAAGGACAAAACCTCTTAGAGTTTGTTGAACGCTTCAAAACAGATAATATTTGCAAAGAATATTTGGCAGAAATAAAGTGGAAGGAAGGCTTTACATGTGTTAAATGTGGTCACAAAGCAAGTCAAATTCGTAAGGATTATTCAAGAACGTGTAATAGATGTAGCCATACAGAAACGGCTACGGCCAACACTTTGTTTCATAAAGTTAAGTTTGGTCTTCGAAAAGCATTTTTTATATGTTTTGAAATGTCAACTACCACAAAAAGTTTATCGGCAAGTGATATGGGGGTTCGCTATGGTGTCACAGAAAAGACAGCCCGACTCTTCATGCACAAAGTACGTGAAGCAATGAAATCGAGTGAAGACTACCCTATGAAAAGGAATTAGAAAAAATATTTGACAAGCATATTGATCAACAAGGAGTTATTACCACAGATTTATGGAAAGGGTATCGTCCTTTGTCCAAACAATACAACATTACTCAAATAGAAAGCAACAATGGGCTAAATTTCAAAGCACTACATACAATGATACATCAAGTAAAATCTTGGCTTAGAACAACAGATACTTGGGTTAGTGAGAACCACATAGAACGTTATTTTAATGAATTTTGCTATAGACTAAATCGTTCTCAAAGTAAGCAGAATATATTTAACAACTTAATTGTAAGAATGGTTAAAGCAAACAAAATTTATCAAACGGAAATTATATGTGCGTAACTACTGACCTCTAAAGATTTATTCTCTTAAAATTGTAAATCCTTTTAATAGAGAAAATAAGAGCAAGACCTAACGAAAAAGAATTTAAAGCCGCTTGTCTTTAGGGGGAATCGCTCAATAAATTCGCACCAAAATATTTTATTTTAGTGCGAAAAAACTTTTCGTTCCACATGTTTGCATAACGTGTGTTCGCAAATTAGAAATTAATGTTCGGTTGTTTGCTTCGGTTTTTACACAATCTCTTCACTTCGCAAATCAACGTTTTTTCAGACAAACCTGGTTTAAAGCACTAATTTTTCTCTTCTGTTTTCTCCGCTGAAAATCAATTCAATAAATTTTGGTTCGGAAGACTTTATGTTTAGTTCAATTATATTGTCGCCCATCGCAAGAGGAAATGTTTTTTCCTCCTCTTTTCCGTCTGACAGCCTCAATGTAATGATTACGCTTTGTTCAATGTGTGAATTTAAAGTCAAATACCATTGTTGCTTGCTCATACCAACTAGAACAGGTTTGTTAGAGCTTCTAACATTTTCTGAAACCATTTTTAATTCAGGGATTGTAAGCTGGACTATATTTGAACTTGACGAACTTTCATTCCAAAGTTTGTCAACCGATTTTATACTGAAATAATAATTAATCCTTTGGGGCTGAGTAATTGAAAAAGTTAGCGACGTATTTAATGAATGCGATAGATAAAACAACTCGGCGTTTATAAATAAAGAATTATTCTCCGGCAGACTGTAGATTGAAAAGTGATTAATATCGCTTCCTCCGTTTTTTATTTCCGGCAACGACCAATTCAATTGATACTTACCTTCATCTATGGTAGATGATTTGAGATTAATCGGCGGATTAGGATAAATATTATCTACCCACTCCATTCCTGAAGGAAAAGCAATTTCTTCGAATGAGTAGAATTTTTCATTTTTGATATTGGTGTATCTAAAAAAAGCAATTCCCGCTGCGCCCTCTTTTCTGGAAAGCGAAATCATCTTTTCAGTTTCTTTTTTAATATCACCGCGGTAAGACGCAATTCCAAGTATCACGTTTCTTCCGGATGAATTATCCAGCCAATCTTTAGCAACAACGTCAAACTTTGGGTTGTTCTCAAAATCCCAGTATATCTGAGGAACTATGTAATCAACTATGCCTTCCTTAAGCCAGCCCTGTGCGTCTTGATAAACGTCGTGATAGCCTTGGAGTCCTTTCACAATTTTTGTGTTTTTATAAATGCCAACTGGAGTTGCGCCAATTTTTACTTTTGGATTTGCTTTTTTCGATTCGCGGTAAACCGATCTTACAATGGAATTAATATTCTCTCTTCGCCAATCGGCTTTATCCGGATTATTTCCATAAGTGCGAAATGTTTCGTCATCCTCTATTCCGCCTACTGGATATCTAATAAAATCAAGGTGAATTCCATCAACTTCATATTTTTGAACCACTTCCACAATTAAGTTTTTTAAGTATTCTCTTACTTCCGGCTTTCCAGGATCAAGCCAAAATGCGGGCTTCCCGTCCGTCCACTTTTTATAAACCCAGTCTTTGTGCTTGTTAATTATATGATTCTCATAGTTCGAGATTTCCGCATCCGAGCCGGAAAAGCACCGGACAACATTAAACCATGCGTGTATTTCCAATCCTCGTTTATGCGCCTCTGCTATTGCAAATTTCAAAGGATCGTAGCTTGGTGGAACATTAGTTTTTCCGGTTAGATACGGCGTAAAAGGTTCTATTGCCGATGTGTAAAATAATGTGGCGTTGCTTCTTACCTGAAAATAAACTGTATTGATATTTTTCTTCTGCAGGTTATCGAATATTTCTATTAGCGCCGATTTTTGTTCGCCTTCATCAAATGTTGGTGGCGGCCAATCCAACTTGAAGTTTGTTGAAAGCCAAACTGCTCTGGTTTCCCTTTTAATTTGAGATTGTGAGATTGTGGTTAACAGCAAAAGGCAACCGAGGAGGATTGGAATGCGTCTCATCATCTTTTCGTAAATATTTTAAGTCCGCATTTCACTGCGTACTCAACGTCACTTTTATTTGCTTCGGCATCTAAAACAATTTCTCCAACGCCGCCGATTAGAACAAACTTAATTTTGCTTTCCCTGTTTTTCTTATCGCGCCGCATCAATGCGTAAAGTTTATTGAAATTATACTCCGCAATTTTAATTTCGGAGGAAAGCGCGTTTATAATTTCAAAATATTCGTTAAGCGCATTCTCTGTAATGAAGTTCAGTTTGCATGAAAGATACATTGCGCACGATATGCCTGCAATAACTGCATGCCCATGCTTTATTTTGTAATTTTGATCAACCTCAATTGCGTGTGCAAAAGTGTGTCCCAAATTCAATACCTTGCGAATGCCGCTCTCTTTTTCGTCGCTGATTACTACTGAGCCTTTTATTTTAACGCATTCCATAATTACTTTCTCCAACACAATGTCATCAAGATTTTGCAGCTTGTGCAGATTCTTTTTTAAATAATTGTAAAATTTCGTATCGGATAGAAATCCATATTTAATAACTTCGCCTATCCCAGAGATAACTTCCCCTTTGCTCAATGTCTTAAAAAAAGATGTGTCAATTAAAACCAATTCCGGCTGATAAAATGCTCCGACAATATTTTTTGTGTCACCAAAATTTACTCCGGTTTTTCCGCCAACCGAACTATCAACCGAAGAAAGCAGCGTGGTAGGGACATGAATTAATTTTATTCCTCTCATGTAAGTAGCCGCTGCAAATCCGGCAACATCGCCAATAATCCCTCCGCCAATTGCAATTATTAAAGAATCTCTTCCATAATTTTCTTTTAACAACTTGGAGTAGATTTTAAACAAACTTTCAAATGATTTTTTTGATTCCTTTGCCTCTAAAACTATACTGTTCCCCGAAGTCAACTCGGTAAATGCCGCTCGAATTCTTCCCGCGTAATGCAGATTAACGTTTTTGTCTATTATAAAAAATCTTTTCTGAGTTAATTTCTTTTTACTTATCTCGTTCGATAGATTTTCAAAAATTCCTTCGCCAACAAGGACTTTATACGGATTTTGCGATAGCTTTATTTCAACTGTTTTCATTGAGTATTTTTTTTAATTTGTTTGCAATTTCATCTACAACTTTCCCAACCGCTTGATTATCGGCGTGGATTATTAAATCTGCTTTGCTGTAAAACGTTTCCCTAGCGTTCATCATGTTTTGAATTTTTTCTAAAAACACTTCTTTGCTTTGTTCGCCGAGAACTAAATCTTTAAATATTGGTCTGTCGATTTTATTTTTAATTCTTCCATAAACCGTAAGCGGTTCGATTTTAAGATAGATAATTTTTCCGGCATTGTTCATAATGTTCACATTGATATCGTTTGCCATTGCCCCGCCGCCCAAGGCAATTACAACATTTTTCTTGCCCGACAGTCTTTCAAGGTGCTCTGTTTCAATTTCTCTGAAATATTTTTCGCCGTGTAATTCAAATATTTCCGTAATCTTCATTCCGAAATTGGATTCAATTACTTTGTCGAGATCATAAAAATTCCAACCCAAAACATTTGCAAGTATCGGTCCTATTGTGCTTTTGCCGCAAGTCATAAAACCGGTAAGATATACGATATTAGTCATAACATTTTTAGCCGAAATGTTTGGTGCGTTAATATAGGAATAATATTATAGAAGGTGAAAAACGATGCTTAGCGTAAATGTGCTTCCGTCTACATTTGTTTTAGATTCAAATCCGTCGTTGGAAAGTTTGTACAGTGCGCCGTTGATTTTCACATTTTCTTTGTTGTACTTACTCAGCAATTCAAACTCCGGATCACGGAAACGCATTTCTCCTCTAACAGATACAAGACTGTTTATCAAATAGTCCATGCCAAGCGCAACGTGGATGCCATAAGAAAATTCTCTTCTCTTCGTTTTGGATGATACGCCTCCGAATTTGCGTATGTGCCTGCCAAAATAAATTCCCGCGCCGCCGCCCATGTGAAACTTAAACTCGTCAGTTGAAAAAGGAAGAAAATAATACGCGCTCAACTCAACCGGAATTAAAGAGAAGCCTTCTTCTATTTTTGTTAGAATGCTTCCTGCTGGTCCGACAATAACAAAATTAGTGTTTCTATTGGTTTTTTCCAGGTATTCAATATTCAACCCCACCGCCAAGAAATCCGAGATCCTATATCTTGCTTCAAGAGAGGGATGCCAAATATCGTTCAGTTTGGAGTGCCTCGCTCTAAGAATCGGATCTAACGAATTGGGAAACAAAAACAATTTTGCTGTGTTTGTGTAATTATATCCAACCGAAACTCCGAGCTGATGTTCGTTATACTGCGCTTCTACGAAGTTCGATACAATTAGTAAAATTATTAAGGATAGTTTTGCCGTCTGTATTTTCATGGTGGGTTATTATATATAAATTTCATTATAATATAAAGAGCAAATTTTAGTAACTAGGCTGAAATGAAAGAGAAACCCAAAAATATATTATACGTAAAAAGCATGGTTTGTCCGCGCTGCATAACTGCCGTGCGAGAGCTGCTAGAAAACTTCGGCGTTGAGATACTAAATATTACGTTGGGAGAAGTTGAAATCGAACAGAATTTAGAAACGCTCCCGCTAAGTGATATCTCTGAAGCGTTACATAAACTAGGGTTTGAACTTCTTGAAGATTCAAAGACAAAAATCATTGAAAAAATAAAAACAGAAATCATTGCCGCGATTCAGAATTATTCAAAAAATGAACTCGCAACAATGGTTCTTTCAGGTTTTTTAAGCAGCCGTCTGAATAAGGACTATCATTCTTTGTCGAGTCTGTTTTCAAAAACTGAAGGCATTACAATTGAACATTTTTCAATAATGCAAAAAATTGAAAAGGCTAAAGAGCTTCTAAAATATGGCGAGCATACGCTTAGTGAGATTTCTTATTTTCTCGGATACAGCTCCGTTCAGCATCTGTCCGCTCAATTCAAACAGATCACGGGTTTAACAGCGAGTCAATTTAAGACCAATGTATTTAATCTCCGAAAAACGATTGATTCTCTATAGAACAAGGACTCTCCATTTTCGGCGCATTCTCCAACAGCTTGCTAAATAAGTGTAACTTTTTTTCAAAATCATATAACGGCTAATCATCGGCATGTCTTTATTTTTGAAGAAACGTTTAACAATATTACGGAGAGACTATGCAAGAAAAAGAGTTCAAAATAGAAGGAATGAATTGCCAGCATTGTGTGCTTGCGGTTGAAACAGAATTGAAAGATGCGGGATTTGAAAAGATAACCGTTAAAAAAGGCTCGGCAAAAATTTTATTTGACCACTCTAAAGAATCTGACGAAAAAATTGCAAAAGCAATTGAAGAAGCAGGATTCCTAGTAGTTTAATTATGAACCGGAAATTAAATCTTCCCGTAGCGGGAATGACGTGCGCAAACTGTGTTGCCCGAGTTGAAAAAGCTTTGCAGAAGGTAGATGGAATAGAAAATGTTTCCGTCAACTTTGCAACAGAAAAAGTCTCTTTCGAGATGAAGAACGATTCAATCTTGGAAGAGGCAAAAAAAGCCGTTGAGCGTTATGGTTATAAATTAAAAACTGAGTCCGGTAACGACGAGAAGTCTTCTGATTCAGAAGAAAAAGAGTTTTCCGATGAAAGCTACAATTCTTTGAAGAGTAATCTAATCTTCGCGGCTGTATTAACTGTTCCTATTTTTATAGTAAGTATGCTTCGAGAATTCTATTGGTTTCAAAATTTTTGGTGGGTTTCTGAGGATTACACTAACAGACTGCTTCTTGTTCTAACTACTCCGATAATGTTTGTTACCGGGAAAAAGTTTTTCAAAATTTTCTGGACTAACCTGAAACACTTCTCTGCGGATATGAATTCATTAGTTGCGATTGGAACTGGATCGGCGTTTGCGTACAGCGCCGTTGCAACTTTGTTTCCTGATATGATCGGGATTGGCAATCACCCACACGTTTATTTTGAAACCGCCGCTGTAATAATTGTTTTAATCACTTTTGGAAAGCTGCTTGAATCGCGCGCAAAAAACAAAACCGGCGCTGCAATTAAAAAGCTCCTCGAATTAAAGCCCAAGGAAGCAACCATAATTGTAGACGGTGTGGAAAAATCCGTTGCGCTCAATCTACTGAAGTTAGGAGATGTAATCTTAATTAAACCGGGTGAAAAAATTCCAGCGGATGGAGTTGTAATCAATGGAAGCTCATACGTTGATGAATCCATGCTAACCGGAGAGAGCATGCCCATCGAAAAGCAATTGAACTCTAACGTAATCGGCGGAACGATAAACAAGAACGGAACTTTTAAATTCTCCGCAACAGCATTGGGCGACAATTCAATTCTCGGGCAAATAGTTCGATTGGTTGAAGAGGCTCAAGGCTCCAAAGCTCCGATACAAAAATTAGCAGATAAAGTTTCTTCCGTATTTGTGCCTGTAGTTGTGTTAATTGCATTCATTACATTTTTTGCCTGGTTTGTTTTTGCCGGCAGCGGCGGTTTCAATATTGCTCTAATAAATTTTGTTTCTGTTTTGATAATTGCTTGCCCCTGTGCATTGGGTTTGGCAACTCCAACGGCAATAATGGTTGGAACCGGATTGGGCGCGCAGAATGGAATATTAATTAAGAACGGCGAAAGTTTAGAAATTGCTCATAAAATTAATACCGTTGTTTTAGATAAGACAGGAACAGTCACAGAGGGCAAGCCGGCTGTAACTGATGTTGCGTCAATCGAAATTGAACACGATGAGTTAATAAGACTTGTTGCATCAGTAGAAAATAATTCAGAGCATCCCGTTGCTGAAGCAGTTGTTAATTATGCTCGATCAAGGGGCATTCAAATTCACGCCTCAGATTATTTTAAGAACATTGAAGGAATGGGGGTAACTGCTATTGTTGATGGAGATATGACAGCGATCGGCAGCGAAAAACTAATGTCTCTATTTTCCATTGACATTTCTGAGGTTGAGGAACAATCAAACACATTTGCATCCGAAGGAAAATCAATTCTTCTTTGTGCTGTAAACGGCTTGTTAAAAGGAATTGTTGCGGTAGAAGATCCAATAAAAAAGGATTCCAAAGAAGCGGTTCAAGAATTGCAGAGTATGGGAATTGAAGTTTTTATGCTCACAGGCGATAACAAAAGAACTGCTCAGGCAATTGCAGAAAGAGTGGGAATAAAAAATGTTTTTGCTGAAGTTTTGCCGAATGAGAAGGCGAAGAAAATTGAAGAGCTTCAAAATGAGAAGAGAGTTGTGGCAATGGTGGGAGACGGAATAAACGATTCGCCAGCTTTAACCATTGCGGATTTAGGAATTGCAATGGGAACTGGAACAGATATAGCGATTGAATCTTCGGACATAACTCTAGTTAGAGGAAATTTAAAAAGCGTTACCGCTGCAATTAAACTTTCTAAGTATACAATCAGAACAATAAAGCAAAATCTGTTTTGGGCTTTTGTTTACAATGCAATTGGAATTCCTTTTGCTGCGCTTGGTTTGTTAAGTCCAATGATAGCTGCCTTAGCAATGTCCATGAGTTCTGTTTCTGTCGTTTCAAATTCTTTGAGATTAAAAAAGGTGAAACTGCGATAGCTGTGGTGATTTAAAGCCGAATTTAAATTGCAACCGTTTATTTGCCTAGAATTAAATCGGGCATTTCGTTATTTTGCTTCCCGTTATATAAATTTTGGTTTTTGCCGTGAAGACAAGCATGTTAAGTTGGTTTTTGATTTCAGTATTATTTCTCTCTGCCGGCTCCTTGAACGGGGCGGCGGATTCTTCCAAAACTATATTCATCAACGAAATTCTTGCATCGAATTTAACTACTAATCCGGATAATGCATTCGGAGAGTTTGGCGATTGGATTGAACTGTACAATTCAAGCGATACCGCTGCGGACATTAGCGGATACTATCTTAGCGACGATGAAACTTTCCCGGCAAAGTGGAAAATCCCAACCAATGCGATTATACCCGCGAAAGGATTCTCTCTCTTCTGGGCAGACGGATACGATTCGTTGAATCACACCAACTTTAAGCTCGGCGTGGACGGCGAATTCATTGGGCTCTTCAACACAGAAGAAGTTCTAGTTGATGGATTATTTTTTCCAAAACAGGAAACAGATATATCTTACGTAAGATTTCCCGATGGGGACTCTTTGTTCTATTATTCTTCAATGCCTACTCCGGCAAAGGAAAATATTTCAAGAAATGTACGCGCTCTAGCTTTTTCTAATAACCCCAAAAGCTCGTACAATTCAGGAAGGTACGATTCACAAATACTTTTAGAGCTTTCCTCGGACAGTTGGGGAGAGGTTCGATTTACGCTCGATGGCTCTGTGCCGAATTTTAATTCTCCTATTTACACCGAACCAGTTATTTTAACTAAAACAGCGGTCGTGAGATTTCGTTCCTACGAATCCGGAAAACTGCCAAGCGAAACTATTTCAAAAACATTTTTAATTAGCGAAGATATATCTCTTCCTGTAGTCTCAATAATTACAGACAGTTCAAACTTATGGGATGATGAGACGGGCATCTACACCGTTGGGACTAATGGTATTTATCTTTGGGGTATAACTGCAAATTATTGGCGTGACTGGGAACGCCCGGTTCAAATTGAGTATTTCGAAAATAACAAGATTTCGTTCCGCCTTTCTGCCGGCGTGGCAATAAACGGCGCTCGAAGGAATATGCTTCCAAAATCTTTCAGGGTCTTTGCGCGGAATAAATACGGTGATAATTCTATTGACTATTCTTTTTTCACTGACAGAAATTACAACTCACAAAGTTCTTTCATTTTAAGAAATGGCGGTTATCCCGAATTTCGGCACTCCATCTTTAAAGACGGTATGCTGCAAAGTCTTTTGATTGACCGGATGGATATAGATTACATGGCTTATCAACCCTCCGTTTTATTTGTTAACGGCGAGTATTGGGGAATTTACAATATCCGCGAAAAGCAGAATGAGGAGTATTTACAATCTCTGCATGGCGTTAATCCGGATAGTATAAACATTATTGAACTTGAGGGAAGACCAGTTGCCATAGAAGGATCAATCGATGAATACAATTCTATGATGGCTTTTGTGGAGAACAATCCGCTGACTGTTGAAGAAAATTACAATTACATTAAAAGCATTATCGATTTAGATGAGTATATAAATTATAATTGCGCGCAGATCTATTTTGCAAATATCGATTGGCCCTCAAATAACGTAAAGTTGTGGAAACCAATGACCCCTTCCGGCAAGTGGCGGTGGATGCTTTACGATGTAGAGGCAGGGTTTGGACTCGCGGCAGATCATACTCACAACACGCTAAATCACGCGTTGGAAGAAGAAGGTCTCTCATTTCCTAACCCGCCATGGTCTACTTTGCTATTCAGAAGATTAATGGAAAACACAGAGTTCAGAGAAAAGTTTATTGGCGTGTTTTCTACTCATTTAAACACCTCCTTCGATCCCGCAAGAGTTGTTGATTTTATTGAACGGTTCAAACTCCAAATTGCGCCGGAAATTCCAAGACATATTGAGCGATGGAGCGTTGGGTGCAATCCCAACACAAAAGCAACTGCAGACGGATGTACTTTTCCATCTGTAGAAGAGTGGGAGTGGCATATTCAACAGCAAATTACATTCGCCAATAACAGGCCTGTTTCAATATTTAATCATCTTAAAGATCGTTTTTCGTTAAATGATCTCGTAAAGGTGTCTCTTAATTTTCCCTTAAAGGGCGCTTTGAAAATTTTTATAAACAACGTTGAAATTGTTGATAATAATTTTGATGGGTCTTTTTTCCCCGGGATTCCGATAAAGTTGCAAGCCGAATTATTGCCCGGCTACACATTTGAAGGCTGGCAAACGCCTGAAGGTATTCTTCCCAATAATTCTTATTATACACCGACAACGAACTCAGAAATAAATGCTTTACTTAAAAAAATCGATTCAAAAGTTATTCCCAATTTAATTAATGAGCAGTTTACGCTAACAGCTGCAAATTCGCCGTATTATATTGTTGAGAATATTTTTATCCTGACTGAAGGAATATTAATTGCGGAAAGCGGCGTTGAAATTTTAGTAAATGATAGTCTCAATATTTATGTGTTTGGGAAATTAGATGTACGGGGAGAGCATGATAATCCGGTTAGATTTAGATCATCATCATTAGGGCGATGGGGAGCCATCTGCGCTGATGGCGGTAGCTTAAAGATCAGTAATGCTTTTATAACCGGCGCAACAGAAGGATTTGATGCGGAAAAATTCCCCGCGGCTGTTTCGGGATTTAATTCAATAATTGAGTTAGATTCTGTGCGAATATATGAATCAAACGCCCCTGTTTTCCTAAGATTTGGCAGTGCGAAAATTACGAATTCATTCATCCACACAACTGTAATTTCAGACGGAATAAACATAAAATTCGCAGATGCTATAACGGAGAATTGCGAGATTCGGGGCGGCAGTTCGGAAGATACCGATGGAATAGATTACGACGGAGTTATTAACGGAATAATTAGAAATAATAAAATTTATAATTTCCTCGGCGATAACAGCGACGGCATTGATCTCGGAGAGGGATCAAAAAATATTCTTGTTGAAAATAATATAATCTCGAATTGTTTCGATAAGGGCATTTCCATCGGGCAGGCGTCAACCGCTAATATTAAAAACAACATAATTGCGAATTGCGGTTTGGGAGTTGGAGTAAAAGATTATAATTCCATTGGTGAGATTGATAGAACCGTTTTTTATAAAAACACAATCGGCGTTTACTGCTACGAAAAGATTTTACAAAACGGCGGCGGGCGGGCAAACATAACTAACTCGATTTTCTCTCTTTCAAACGAGGCTTCTGTTAAGTGGGATGATCAATCTATCGTGAATATCTCGTTTTCTCTTTCGGACACAGACGTACTCGAAGGCGAAGGAAATTTATTTGCAGACCCCCTGTTTACTGATCCAGATAATTTCGACTTTTCCCTTCAATCAATTTCTCCGTGTATTAATTCCGGCAACCCTGTTGATGAATACGACCCTGACGGCTCACCCGCCGATATGGGCTTGATTCTAAACCCCGAAATTGTTGGTGAGGAGATTTATTCAATCGTTATAAATGAAATAAATTATAATTCTCATTCTGATTATGATTCTGAAGATTGGATAGAACTCATCAATACAAAAAATTATAATATTGATCTTTCCGCCTGGAGTTTGGTTGATGAAGCAGGGAACAAATTTGATTTTCCGCAAAACTCATCCATAAATGCAAATGAATATCTTGTGCTTTGCAGAGATAAAAGTAAGTTTCGGCTGGTTTATCCGGAAGCCAAGCCATTTAGTTCTGCTTTCAATTTCGGCTTAAGCAGCAGCGGAGAACTACTGCGCCTATACAACAATTTTGGTGAGATGGTAGATTCTGTTAGATTTTCTGTCACAGAGCCTTGGCCCGTTTCGCCTAATGGTTCTGGCAATACATTGGAGTTAAAAAATCCTTCGCTGAATAATAACCTCGCAAATAATTGGGGAGAGTCTTTTTCGATTGGAACTCCTGGAAAACAGAACAGTAATTACGAATTAATTTCGCTCGTGAATGAGCGAACAGAAATAACTGATTTCGCCTTATCACAAAATTATCCTAACCCGTTTAACCCTGAGACTGTAATTAAATTTCAAATTCCGGGTAGCGCTTTTGTAAGTATAAAAATATTTGATTTGCTGGGTAGAGAAATTCAAACTTTAGTAAGCGAGGAATTGAGTCCCGGCTCTTACTCTGCAACATTCAATGCGGCTTCTGTTGCAAATGGACTATCCAGCGGCGTGTATTTTTACAGAATGACTGTTAGAAGCAAAACCAATGCTTTTGTGCAAACTAAAAAACTTATGCTGCTTAAGTAGCGCATATTTCCAATCTGTGCTTAACTGAGCCGAAGCTTTTGCTTGACGATAGTCTTGTTATAAAATGTTAATTGCACAGATTAAAAATCTGATTTACATCAATCGGAATACGATTTGCAGTGTTTTTTATCAGATATCTTGGTATTTTTGATGCCCTTAACAGCGAAATAGTTTTTAAGCATTTTCAGTTAACTCTCGGTGGATATAAAATAATTTTGGTTAGATAATTGCAAAACAACTCCCGCAATAAATATTGGATTTATGCAGCAATATTGACAGTAATAATAATTTTACTGCTGATTCCGTTTAAGTTCCCGGATTATATTAGAGCTTCGGGAAAAATATATCCCGCTCAAGAATGGGTATTGGTTAAAGACACAGACGGCAGAATCTCGGCTTCATTATTCGATAGAATTTCCGGCGTAAACAAATCTTTTGGCTCAATACAATTTGAGCGGGGAGATGCCGTTGACTTTAAGATTGTGGGAAACCTCTTTCCAGGTAAAGAAATTTTTAAAAATGATACCGTTGCTGTAATTGTTTCTAACGAAATTGAGCAGAGGCTTGTTGAACTTACGGGGGAATTGGAAGTAGCCAAAGCATCATTATCTGTCGTTGTTTCCGGAGAAAAAGAATCTGTTTTAGCCGAAGAGAAAAACCGCCTGGCTTATGCAGAAACACAGCTTAAAGAAGAAATTAAATTGTTCGCGCGACAGCAAAACATGTTTGAGAAACAACTTATTTCTGAAGAAGAATTTGACATTGCCAAAACCAAGGTTGATCTCTTTAAAATAAATGTAGATATTACAAAAAAAAGAATTGCGGTCATTGAGTCTGGGGCAAAAGAAGCCGAAGTAAATGTGATTAAAAAGAACATTCTTTCTCTTCAATCTCAGATAGATATTCTCAAAAAGCGAGCTGCGAAATATACTCTTACTAGTCCGATAGATGGAATTGTGATGCGGTCTTTTTCCAGCGACACAATTTTTGCCGCTCGAAGCAGTAATAAATATATTGTATATGTGCCGATCAAAATTGAAGAGTTAAAAAAAGTCGCTGCCGGCTCACAGACAACTATTGAACTTTCGTTTGCTGATACCACTCTTATGGGATCAATTAACAACCTAAGCGGAAAAGTACAAAAAATTAATGGGCGGCAGTACAGCATCGCCCTGGTTATGTTGTCGGAAACGGCTCTGGAAATTCCCGCAGGCTTAATTGTGCTGTGTGATATAAACGTTGGAGAAATTACTTTGTCCGGTCTTATTTATGAGTTTATGGGTTCTATTATTTCAATATGAGGCTCGAATACAAATATTTAGTTGATTCAAGATATCTTAACGATTTAAGGAAAGACCTTCTTCCATTTGTAAATGCGGACTCTTTTTCATCAAGCGGAGACATCCCGGAATATACGGTTAGAAGCATTTATTACGATACAAACAGCTTAAGGTTTTACCACGAGAAAATCGATGGAATAAAAATTAGAAAAAAAGTAAGAATACGTGCATACAACGATTTGAATAATGATTCGACGGTGTTTTTAGAGATTAAGCGGAAGAACGAAAACTATATATCTAAAAATCGTTCGCAGGTAAAGTACCATAAAATTGACGAGCTTCTTAGCACCGGAGACATTGAGGGCTTTATACTTCATGAGGATGACGCTGACCGCGCAATGAATGATGCGAGTATGTTTTTACATCAGATTTACACGCATTCTCTTAAACCCACTGTTTTAGTTGTGTATGACAGAGAAGCTTTTTTCTCACAGTTTAATTCTTCTTTAAGAATTACTATCGATAAAAATCTGCGGTACACTCCGTTCCCTTCAACTAGCGAGCTGTATGAAGACGGCGCCATGATTAATGCGATGCCGAGCTATTTAATTTTAGAAATTAAATTCTATAACGGATTCCCCGGCTGGCTGCAGCGCATTTTGCAGAAATATCAATTGTCCCGCTCGGCTGTTTCTAAATACACAATCTGTCTCGATCATCAAAAATTATTACAGGCTGGTAGAAGAAAAACAACTTTGCCATTTATAAACGATTCCTTTAGTGCGGATGCTTTAAGATTTTCCAGGAGAACACAGAACGATGTTTGATCAAGTTAATGATATTTTTCAAGTTACGATAACTCCGGCGGATTTACTTCGTAGTTTGTTTGTCGCTTTTCTTTGCGGTTTAATTGTTTCTTGGTTCTACCGAAAAACCTACAAAGGTCCCGGATACTTGAATTCATTCGTAAATTCTCTCGTAATACTTGCAATGATAACGGCTGTAGTAATTATGGTTATTGGAAATAATCTTGCCCGCGCTTTTGGTTTGGTCGGCGCTATGTCGATAGTTAGATTTAGAACTGCCGTTAAAGAAACTCAAGATATAATTTACATTTTTTACTCCCTGGCAATGGGAATGGCCGCGGGCGTTGGTCTTTACACTGTTGCAATCGTGGGAACAATCGGCGTTGGGTTGATCTCCTTAATGTTATCTAGATCTAGCTTGGTCTCTCCTGCAAAAAAAGATTTTCTTCTTCAATTCAATTATAAAGGAAATGGAGACGGCGAGCCCGAGTTTATGACTGTCGTAAATCACTATTGCAAACGCTCTCGTTTAATCAATGCAAAGTCCGTTGGTCCAGATGATGCGATGGAGTATTCTTATAATGTGGGATTCAAAAATCAATCGCAAAGCACCGATTTAATTAGAGACTTGCGCAAAATTAACGGCATTAATCACGTTAACCTCTTTTTCGATGAAGAATATTTTTAATCTTGGAGCACAATGGCTTTTAATATCAACAATACGTTAACATTCTTAAATGAAATAAATAAAAGACTGCTCCGAATTGATGAAGCTGCGGCTGACACGCCTTATGCCGAAGGCAAGTGGACTAGGAAAATGATGCTTGGTCATTTGATAGACTCGGCGGCAAATAATCATCTGCGTTTTGTTAATGGACAGTTTTCCGAGGATTTAGTCTTTCATGGGTACGATCATACCAGTTGGGTTTCTGTTCAAAATTATTCGGCGCGTTCGTGGCATGACCTAGTTGAGTTTTGGTTTAAGTACAATGTTCATCTTTTCCACGTTGTGGTGAATATGCCCGAAATAAAAAAGAATAGAAAATTTGATGATCACAATTTCCACGAGATTTGCTGGAAGAAAGTCCCGGCGGAATCTCCTGCAACTCTTGGATATTTAATCGAGGATTACTACGGTCATATGGTTCACCATTTAGACCAAATCTTTTCTTAAAAATCTACAGCACGGTTATTCCCCGTGCTGCAAATTAAAAGCCTTATTGAGTCCACTCCGAAAAGCCCCAAACGGGTTAAAACCCGTTTGGGAAAGTTTGTTTTTAGCTTATTAACCCCACGTTAAAACGTGGGGTTAATAACAATATGACTTTTCAGAGTGGACTCTTTATTGTATTTTTGGAGTATCCAGGTATTTCAATCCTGAATGCAGTTCTTCTTCTGAAAGGAAGTGATCCGAAAGTTTTCCTTCAAAATAATCCTGATATGCAGTCATATCAAAATACCCGTGCCCGCATAAATTAAACAGAATAGTTTTTTCCTTTCCTTCTTCCTTTGCCTTTTGCGCTTCTTTAATAACCGCCGCAATTCCATGAGTTGCTTCGGGCGCGGGAATAATGCCTTCGGTGTTGGCGAACTTTACGCCCGCATCAAAGCACTCTAATTGCTGAACCGCTTGCGCTTCAATCAATTTGTCTTTTAAAAGCTGACTTACAAGAACTCCCGCACCGTGATATCTAAGTCCGCCGGCATGAATTGGAGCCGGAATAAAATTGTGTCCGAGTGTATACATCGGAAGAAGCGGAGTTAATCCAACGGTATCCCCGAAATCATATCTGAATTCGCCTTTTGTTAATTTTGGACATGACGCGGGTTCAACTGCTATGCATTTTATATTTTTGCCTTCCTGAAAATTCAATCTTAAAAATGGAAATGCGATTCCCGCAAAATTTGACCCGCCGCCGAACGGAGCAATTACAACATCGGGTAAGTCGCCTGCTAATTCCATCTGCTTGATCGCTTCTAATCCTATAACTGTTTGATGAAGCAGAACATGGTTTAAAACACTCCCGAGTGAATATTTAGTGTTTTCATCGGATGCGGCTCTTTCCACAGCTTCGGAAATTGCTATTCCTAAACTACCTGGCGAATTTGGAAACTGCTGCAATATTTTTCTTCCCGATTCTGTATTGTCTGAAGGCGAAGCAAACACTTTTGCGCCCCAGGTATTCATCAACATTTTGCGGTAGGGTTTCTGCTCGTAACTAATCTTCACCATGTAGACTTCTAATTCTATTCCGAATAGCTGACAGGCAAAGCTCAATGCGCTGCCCCATTGACCTGCGCCCGTTTCTGTTGTTAATTTCTTTACGCCTTCCATTTTGTTGTAGTAAGCTTGAGGAACGGCTGTATTTGGTTTATGAGAGCCTGCCGGACTGCCTCCCTCATATTTATAATAAATTTTTGCCGGCGTATCTAATAGTTTTTCAAAATTCGTCGCTCGGAATAGCGGTGTCGGTCGCCACAATTTATATACTTCTCTAACTTCTTCGGGAATTGCAATCCATTGTTCTTGTGAAACTTCCTGTTTAATTAATTCCATTGGGAAGAGAGGCGTCAATGCTTCTGGTCCAATAGGTTCTTTCGTCCCGGGATGTAACGGTGGAAGCGGTTTGTTTGGCATGTCTGCAGTAATATTATACCAGTGCTCTGGAATTTCTTTTTCACTCAATAAAAATTTTTTTGTTTTGTTCATTATCATCCACCTGTTTGTTGTTCAAAAAAAGTTCTGCGTTGGTCTTACGCTGTAAAAAATTTTTGCAAAGATAATTAATTCTCTATCAAGAAAACCAGAATAAATACTTTCAGACTATTTGTTTATTTTTACTGCAAAAATAAAGCGTGATGAAATGAATAATCTTGATCTTTGGAATTTTATAAATACTTCTCTTGAGAGCAATGCTTCTGTTTGTCTATTGGTTGTTGCAGATTCATCTAACTCTTCTCCCGGGAAAGCCGGATTTAAAATGGCTGTTGCCGGCAATGGCAGCGCTGTCGGAACTATCGGCGGAGGAATTATGGAGTTTAACTTAATTGAAGAGGCGAAAGAAATTCTGAGCAAGAATATTCCTCTTACAAAATCCGTAACTCTCCATCACAGCAAAGAAACAAAGCATAATTCCTCTGGCTTAATCTGCGGTGGGAAGCAGACCGTGATTTTTCATTGTCTATTCAAAGAAGATCTTGAGACTGTACACAAAATTATTAATGCGATTGCACTTGGCACAAAAGAATTATTGAATCTTTCCAATGACGGTCTTTCTCTTGGTAAATTACCGCCTGATTTTGAGGAAATTAATTACACACAGTCAGATAACGATAACTGGAAATATTCCGAGGTCATTGGTTTTGAAGACACGATTTATATTATTGGCGGCGGTCATGTTGGTTTATCGCTTAGTAAAATTATGACTTCCATTGGATTTAGAGTCGTTGTTCTCGATCATAGAGAAAGCGTATCAACCGTTACGCAGAATAGCTATGCTAATCAAATTATTATTATTAATGATTACGGTGAGTCTTCTAATTACATTCCCGAAGGACCAAAAAGCTATGTGGCGATTGTAACTTCAACTCATCCAACTGATAAAACAGCCTTGCGTTCCCTTTTAAAAAAGAAACTTGCTTACCTTGGAATGATGGGCAGCAAAAGAAAAATAAAAAAAATATTCGATGAATTGATTGAGGAAGGATTCAGTAAAAATCTTTTCGAGAAAGTTCATACCCCAATTGGTCTTGAAATTTATGCCGAGACTACCGATGAAATTGCCATAAGCATTGCCGCCGAAATTATCCGGGTAAAGAATTTGCCAAAATCTACTGAGTTAAAATAATTGTGAAGCACGTCCACGAAAATATTTCCGCAGTAATAATCGCTTCAGGTTTTTCCAAACGGGCTGGGGGACTAAAGCCACTTTTAACTTTCGGTGGTTTTTCGTTTTTGGTGGGAATCGCATTGAAATTATCCGTTTTCTGCAAAGACATCGTTGTTGTGCTCGGTAATGAAGAAGCTAAGATCACAAAATCGTTTAATGAAGAAATAAATAACATGCTAACCCATTCCGAACTTTCCGATGCGGCTGAATTATTGCAATCTAAATTGCGGTTCGTAACAAACAAAAATTATGAGGCTGGAATGTTCTCTTCTCTGCAAAAAG
>JAHJTX010000069.1 GCA_018829545.1 Bacteroidota bacterium
AGAACTCTTTTGCCTTCAAACAATAATTTGATAGTATCCCATTGCTCATCATAAAATTTTTCGAAACCAAAGATTGATTGCAACTTTTTTTCAGCTTCAATGCGGTTCATAATATTCACATATTTATTAAGGTGGCTAACGCCAAAACTAAGCGGCGCTAATTACGCAACAATGTTTACAAAAAATTCAAAAAGTTTACTCCGGAAACAATGCCAGATTAATATTACTTCTCAAAACAACCAACTTCATTATATTCACTCAATCCAAAATCCAGAAAAAGCTGCACAATGACAAAAGCCCGGTTTAGTTTTTTTTGTTAGCTCATTTGGAAGAAATTCACTTAAAGCACTTAGGAAATTTCCGACATAAATTGGGATAATTTCTCTGTTCCTTTTTCATCATGATATAATTTTACGATTGCATTAGTATCAAGAAAAAGATTCATCCATTTTCTCTATCGGAATTTATATCATCCGAGATATTGCCGGCAATGGAATTTGTCAATTTTCGGACTTTCACAAAAGACAAGTCATCAAATTTCACTTTGGGAATTACAATAACTTTTACATCCATCTCTTCATTAATAGGTAATTTATCTATCGTTAAATATCCATTTTTAACATGTGCATCAACAATATATTGGTTCATCTTGTACGCCTTTATTAAATTTTAGCAAATCTAAATATTTTTCTTAATCATTGCCAGATAATAATTCACGCGTTTCTGCCTAATAGATTTTAAAATCTTTAGACATTTCGAGAAGAACTACCTTCCAGCCGTTTATCATTGAAGCCTATCCGGAACAAGCACAACCAAGGGATTCCCGCTATCAACAGGCGGAGAGCAAGTTATAACTCTTAGAGAAACATTTTCGGAAACGGAAATTATTTCCTCTCTAAATGTACAGCCATTGGCACAAAACTCAGCAAGATTTTCTTTCATAGATTTATCCATGTTTCAATAAACGGCAACTACTTTTAATTTTAATACTCAGCTTTCGCAAAGATGTAGAGCGAAACGCTGTTTCGCTCAATAAATGAATAATGCGAAGTAAATCTGCCGATCATTCCCCAAAGGGACAAGCAGCGAATCGCTCTACAACCCCCATCAGGCGGGGGGATTCGTACGGTTTCGCCGACACTCTTTGTATGTTGAGCGTCGGGCAAACTGCTTCATTTGTTTATTCTTCATCAAAGTAGTCTAAATCAACTTTTTTAATTTGATAAGTTGAAACAGTTGATACAGCCAAATCAAAATCAATCATATATTGAGCTAATTGCTCTCCATCAACCAAAACAATTTTGGTTTCATTTTTAGGAGTATAATCCAAAGCATCTTTGGAAAAATATGATGTAGTAATAAATATTCCCTTTTTTGCACCTTGGCCAGCTAATGCACCAACAAATTTTTGCAGTTCTGGCCTACCGACCACGCCTTCCCATCTCTTTGCTTGAATATAAATTACATCTAAACCAAGCTTATCTTCCTTGATTATTCCATCAATTCCTTCATCGCCACTTCTGCCAATAGCTTTGCCAGCATCTTTTATTGAACCACCATAGCCCATTTTTACAAGCAAATCAACAACTAGTTTTTCAAAAAATGAGGATGAAAGATTTTTTATTTTTGACAATAAATCTTGAGATAAAGACTTCCTAATTTTTTGATAAGAATATTCTAAGCTTTCTTCTGGCGTGAGGTCGTTATCATTTTCAGATTCAATCTCAGTTTCATTCTCAACTTTTTTAGTTCGATCCTTTTTATATGTTTTTGTGTATACGATATATTCCGGAATTGATTTCAACGTTTTTAAATTCACCAAAGGTGGATTGGTTTTCAATAATTCCAAACCGCTTTGAGTAATTTTAAAATGAGCTCGTTTAGTGTTTTCAACCAAACCAGCCATTTTTAAATGTGCTTTCGCCCAAAAAACACGGTTATAAAATACATATTGTGTTCCGCTTGGCAGAAGCTGGGACAATTCATCTTTGCTTAAACCAAACTGTTTTGACAAAGATTCTATTGTATCTTTTGTTGAATGTTCTTGTTCATCAGAACAAAATTTTAGTAATGGTAACATCAGACTTTGAAAATCTGGAATAGGCATTATAACCTCATATTTTGTAAACAGCTAACGGCGTTGCGTTTAGTCCGCCGCCTTAACAACAATGACGGAATTATCAACGCAACTTTATTTTTAAAACCAGTTTGTTTACTAACCATACTTTAAAGAGCAACAAACCATAAAAAGCTAAACCCGCCAAAGAACCAACACCGAGCCGAGCAGCAGGCTAGCTAGCGCGATTTATACACTTAATAATTCTCTAAACCTATTTTCCAACTCCTCAAGAATTGGAATCGCCAGTTTATCAATTTTATTATAGGCAGATTTTAAATATTTACTTTTTTCTTTTCTATCAACACCCTCCACCTTCGAGATTTCAAAATCAATATAGCTTTCACGCATAATCGCAATTATTGATTCAATCTGCTCTTTTAAGTGCGGCTCAATATATATTCGATGGAGTTTGTAATACTTCAAAAATTCCGAAGAACTTTTATTTGCTTGCTTTAACTTTTCTTCATTCGGAACAGACAGAAGGAACAGATCATCTAATGATGCAACTAAGTGTTTATATAATTGCCCAATTACGTTTGCTTGATTTTTGTGGTATGTGCCAAATTTCACCAAAGATTTTTCATACGATGATTTTACTGACTCTATCCGGTTAGTTATTTCTGCAATATCCTCTTTTGTCGCAAGATTTTTACCCTTTTCATTAAAATAAGACGGAAAATAATTCTTAATAAAAAAGCCAATTCCAACAATTACTACTATTAGAATTACGTTAGATATTGTCATCAATTCATTCATAATATTCTCAAGCGCCCAACTAATGCTTAACCCTAGTTTTATTCATCCGCTTATACCAGCTTTTGTTGTTCTTGTAAATGTTCTTGAATTCTTTGAACAAGCCATCGTATATCACGCGGTTGTTCGGATCTGGAGTAAACGTCTTATCAATTTTAATGTAGTCTTTAATTTCAGCGTAAGAGTTGATGTGTCCCAAAGTCATGCTTGCTAACAGCGCAATTCCGCGAGCGCCTGCTTGCTGTGGATCTGAAACGCGGTTAATTTTTCGGTTTAATATGTCGGCAAATATCTGGCACCAAATATCGCTCTTCGCGCCGCCGCCAACAATGTTAAGCTGCTCAACTTGCGTGTATAGATTTTCAAGCGTTTCCATTGCCCACCGCGTATTGAAAGCTATTCCTTCAAAAACGGCTCGCACAAGGTGTTCCCGGTTATGATCTAAACTTAAGTTGTATAATCCGGCGCGCACATATTCGTCATCCAAAGGACTACGCTCGCCATACATCCACGGCGTGAACATCAAACCCTTAGCTCCGGCTCCGGCTCTTACTGCAAGCTCATCTAAAATTTCGTATATATTACCGAGATGCCATTCTTCTTTTAATTGATCTTCGTGATAGAGAATTTTGTTTTTCAACCACTCAAGACAAATTCCGGAAGTTTCCTGATGAGCCATCCCGAGAAAATATTTTTCAGGGTATGCGCTGCCGATGCAGCCGGTGTAATGTGCGAGATCGATTTTTCGTTTTGAAAAATGCCCGCCGACCCAACCGCTGGTTCCTAAACTAATGTGCATCTCTCCGTCGTCCAGAGCGGCGGAACCCAATGCCGCTGCGGCTAAATCCCCTGACCCGTTAATTATGGGCGTACCGGGCAACAGTCCTGTTTGTTTTGCGGCTTCTTCTGTTACATAGCCTGCAATTGAAGCGCTTGGCTTAACTTCGCACAATTGATCGGGAGTAACGTTGGCGTAGTGACACAATTTTTCATCCCACCGGTTTATATTTTTACGCGTGTCGAGCATCCACCAAATCACAGCCATATCAACCGAGGTTACGTAATTACCCGTTAGCCGATAGATAATAAAATCTTTTCCGTCAATGAATTTATGGGTGTTATTAAAAACCTCCGGCTCATGCCGCTGAACCCACAAGATTTTTCCGATTTGATCTTTGCCTGTCTGTCCCGGAGCGCCGCCCGTTTTAATCAAAAATTTTGGAAGCCGAAAAATATTATAACCCATAACCGTTGGAAATGACCAGAGTTTTTCGCGTATTATATCTGCGCTGCGTCCATCAAGCCAGCTAATTGCAGGTCGCAGAGGCTTACCGTCTTTATCAACAAAAACCATGCATTGCGTTTGTGTAGAAAACGTCATGCCCACAACGTCTTTTGGGCTGATACCGGTTTTTTCTAAAACAGATTTTGTGGTTTCGCAAATTGCGTTCCACCAATCTTCGGGATTTTGTTCAGCAAAACCGGATTTAGGATGAAACATTGGGTAATGCTTTTTGGCAGAGTCGATTATCTCGCCCTTTACAGTAACAATCACGGCTTTGTCTGCGCTGGTTCCCATATCATGGGAAATGATATATTTCTCGGACATTAAGTTATAACCTCACTTAAAATTCATGTGGATGTAAATTTGATGAATTATTTTAAAAATACATA
>JAHJTX010000070.1 GCA_018829545.1 Bacteroidota bacterium
CGCTGCATCTGTCTGCGGAATTTACTTTGCGAATTCAAATGCCAAATACTTTAACGTGGGAAAGATTTCCAAAGATCAGGTTGACGATTACAGAAAGCGCAAGGGAATGAGTTTGAGCGAAGCGGAAAAGTGGCTGAGACCGATTTTGAGTTATTGATATTTTGGTAAGAGATTACATGTACAACTTATCATCTCTTTTGGCTAGCGATATTATTTTAGGATTAAATGTCAATAAATAGAAATCTTCAGCATAATTGTAAAAGTCTTCATCGTATGTTAATATACACCGGAATTGATCTGGTAAAGAAATGACTGAACTATAAAATAAATGATCGACAAAATCATTTTCAGATTTATAAGAAATAATCAGCTTTTCTAAATCCACATGTGAATTATATAAAACGAATCTCTTTTCAAATGCTCTTTTGAACTTTCTAATACGTTGATTCCAAATGTCATGAAACTCCGTGTCAGTTTTTCTCAGTTTTTTAAAATCGCTATATTCAATATTATTTCTTAGTTTTTTGAAATTCTTCATAGTCCCGTATTTTATATGATGATAATATTCGAAAGCTATTTCTATAGTACAATAGCATTTATGGTGATTCGCTAAGTAGTTATACAGCCTTGATAATTTTGGGTTTAACTCTGTGACTAATCCATCGCTTTCAGATTCACCGAAGGGATCGTTCAAATAAACGATAGTATTTGTGTCAACAAAAAAAGCTTCTGTTGGAAGCTTTTCTTTTTGTTGGATTAAATTTTCTGCATTAATTACTTTAGGCATAATCAATAATTATAAACTGAAGCATAATGTTTGCGCAGGTCAATTCCTTTTGCAAGCAGTTTGGATCTTTCCCTAGCGTTTAAGATTGACAACTCTAGATCCTCCATATCGTCTTCAATTAAATTTTCTATGAAAAAATGCTGCTTCATTTTTGCAACAGTCCAATCTTTGTCGACGCATAATCTTCCGAATGAACGGTTCATAAATGTACTTGAAACATATTCATAACCTTCAAAATTCAAAATAAATTTTTCCAGCGGGGGAGAACTTTCATGGTGTGCCTTTAACAATTCTATAATCTTTTCAAATAGCTCAATTCCTTTTTCGGCAGTCAATAAAGCAGTTGTCCCTAAAAGGCTTACAACGCTAATAGTTTTCATTTTCCTCACCTTTCAATTTATATATAATATTTTCGGAGATATTTACCCGGATGTTAACTAGTGTTCCGTCTATAGAATTTCTAAGGGTATGTTTTATGTCAATTTCTTCTTCCATATTTCCAAAATATCCTTTGCCGGCAATAATTTGAAAAGCACCTTGGTTAACTTTAAGAAATTCCCTCAACAAAAACAACCCCAACCCAGCATCAGGATTTTGTAAAGTTGAATTACCTTTTTGCGCAGCCCATTCAATACAATCTGAATCGTTTAATAATTCTAGTTTTCCTGATTTATAATCCCACACACGATTTGCCAAACCATAACCCGAATCATAAAATGCTATTTCAAAGTACTTTTTCTTTGGATAATATTGGCCACAAGAACTAATACCGTATTTTGATTTTCCGTGTGTAAATCCATTATTCAAAATTTCCCACAGACTTTGAACAATTTTTTTTCTTAATTGTTGCGAACAATTGGGAATAAACTTATAAACAATATTTTCCAGCCACTTAATTACTTTAGAGTCTAAATCTTTAGCATCCTTAAACCGCCTAATAGTTATTATATTTTCTTGAGGAAATAATTCCCCAAATTGAGCTTCCTGACTTAGGAATTCAAATCCGCTTTGCTTTAGATAACTATTGAGATTAGAATCTATTGAAAAAACTTTAACTTTTCTTTTCTCATTAATAGTCCACAACACTTGGTTTAAGTATGCAACACAATAAGGTCTAAAAAATCTTGCCTTCAAACCAATGCTATCCTGTTTGCTCATATCAATTATCTTTTTGAGATTTGCTAATTGCCCCAATGATTTGGGATCAATGCTGTAATACTCCTGAGAGAATATTTTTGTTGATTTAATGGTTTTCTTTCTCATCAATCCTTACATACAAGCTATTTTGACATTCATTGATCACAATCTGATTATGGGGTATTTTTCATACTAAGCCGTGATTTGTTAGTTCTCAAAACAACTCGCCTTGACCCTGATTAATATAGGGCAAAGGGCGTCGCTGAAATATTTTTGATTTAACTTTTGTAAAATCATCGTCAATATCTTTCATGTTTAGTCTTTGAGAAGGGAAAAATCCGAAACTATATTTTCTATAGTAGCCATACCAGCTGTTCTTATTCATTGGGTTATCAATTATTTTTTTTAGCAAAGGACTGAACATTTGGGCAATTTCATTACAGCCATCCCTTTTACAATTTTTATCAAAGGACTGTTTAAATGCTCCGAGTAGTAAATCGATCAATTGAATAAAATGCGATTCCTCTGAATATTGTCTCTCATTGTTATGATTAGAATCAATAAAATTTATGGATGAGGATTCAAAATGAACATCTTCTATTTGTTTAGATAATTTATAAATTGCGTGCCAATTAAAATACTTGTGCAATTGCATCGCTTGTTCGTTATCGTGGAATAAATTAACGACAATTACAGATTGGCCTGGGAAAAAGTATTTTACGGAAGAATTTAATAATGTCCTAAAAAATCTATTGTACGCATTTTGGAACTGTTCTTTCTTTTTTCCAAAAGATGTCAAATCCAAATTACCAGTATTTATCCCAAGTATATTGAAATAAAATTTTTTTTCGGAACCATCTTCGAGTACCAGATTAACCCATTTTTTTGCAAGCATTGTTTTTTCATTATAAGCGTTTGCATACGAAAAATTAGTTAACCCTGAAAAATGAAGCTCTGAATAATAATTAGATTCGTCTCTAGCTTTCATTAAAACAGTTAAAGCGTCTTCCTTATTTTCTTCAGGTATAATAAGCATCCCGATATAAAACCATTTTTCATTTAAATAATTCTTTACAACTTTAATCTCGTCACAATAAATGAATACTCTAGTGTCTCTATCTGGATTCTCTGCTTTCCCAAATAAGTTAAGATTAACTGTCATTTGATAACTCCCCACTCCTCCAAAATTTCATCAGCCATTTTTTCAGCGAGGTGCCAGTCATGAAGTTTTTGCTGCGCGCTGGCTTCTAAAGATTGCCGCAAGTTCTTATTGTATTGTTTGTATGTGGAAATTATTTCCTCAACTATCATTTCGTCTGTGGGAATTTTTATCTGATAAATTTCCCTTCGGGATAACATTTCAGCAAACACGGCTTTTATTTCGCTGTCGGTTTCGAATATTACGATGCCTTCGTTGTCTTTTAGTTGGATGTTATTAAAGAACGATTCTGCCTTTAATGGTTTCCCGTTGGAATTGTATGTATTAAACATGAGTGTGTCATAATCGCTATCCGGGCAAAAGGCTTCCGGGAATTTTTTTAATCCGTTTGGCAGCACTTCTTCATTTACAGCTTTCTTTATTTGGTCGTAAGCTACTTTTGTGGATTGTGATTTTTGTTTTTTACGCATTTTAGGAAGTTCGAGACGTTCTTTAACTAATTGCGTTAAACCAGCGTAAATTTTAGGCAGATACTCTTTCGGGTCTAAGCCCAATGCTTGCAATACTGCCGTATCAAGTTCTTTGCGGTCTTTTTGTTTTACTTCTTTTGAAAGCGGTAGAACTTTTCTTTCATAGAAGTGATTTTGAGCTAACTTAACACCTAATGGAAATTTAGGCGCAAGCATTAAATTACTCCAGTCGACACCTTCTGTTTTTGTTGCACCATCTCCAAGATTTACCCTGCTGTTTACTTCTTTAATTAATGCGAATACAAAAGAATTTAGATAAACCTTCGCCGTTTCAAAATATGTCTTTTCATTAATGAGAAATTCAAATAGATTATGATCAACATGAACACCTCCCTCATTTAAGAAGGCAATAAACCTATCATTATTTATCATCTGAAGTAAAATATAACCAGGTTTCTTTTCTTTGATAGCCCACCAATACTTTCTACCTCGAACTGAAGGAACATCTGTCCATTTTCTGTTATCTTTTGTTTTCTGCTTTTCACCCCATTCAATATACTTAAACGCACCTAAATCGCCGGCTTTTTTAAGTTCTGCTTTACTTTTGTTGCAAATAAATATTTTGTACTTCAGTTTAGTTGTATCAATTGTAATGCTATGCGATTCTTTTGGGCTTTTAATCACCGGCTTTAAATATTTTTCTTCGATTTCTCCCCGCCAGCCTCGCTTATTTTCACAAACTATGTTTCCGGGTTTTTCCTCTATTGCTTCTTTTAGATAAAAGAAATCATTTATTCCGGTTGTATAACCTCGTCTTATATCTGCAATTTCTTTTAGAGGAACAAGTTTGTCTTTGCACTTTTCAAGTATTTCAAAATAGACGTCCGGCGCACGCAGAAATTTTCCCCATTTTGCTTGGTCGCTATTTTCTTCAAGTTCTTTCCTTAAGTGCTCTTGTTTAACTAGTCTGATTCGCATTTCTTCTGTTTCAACTGAATCGAGATAATCTGCAACTTTTTTAATATCCCGGTGATAGTGAGCAGTTTCAACGAGATCAACAAGTCTATCAACCGTCTGCCATCGTTGGACGGATTGAATTTTAAGATCGCGGTAGTTGATAAGCTCGGACAGTTTTTTCTTTAGTTTCACAAACTTTACGTACTCATCTCCTGCAACTTCTTTCATATCATGAGATTTGGATTTGAGTGGATTTTTCTCTAAAACTGTGACAACCGTATTAACCGCTGCATCTTCAAACCACGGTTCTGCCCAAGATGCAATTACAGCTTTGATTTTAAAGTTATCAACAAAGAATTCCTTTAGAACCGATCCGTAAGAAACATCAAGCCACGAATTTGAAGTTATAATAGCAAATACTCCTCTATTGGCGAGTAAAGTTGCCGCATGAATAAATATATACGCATAGATATCTGCCTGTCCGGAGAGCTTTAATTCAATGTTCTTGTTATCAACGTATCTTTCAATTTCCTGTTCGTATTTCTCTTTTGATGCTTTTCTCAGTTCATCGATAATTGCTTCTTTCAATCCTTTTGTTTTAAAAAGTTTAGGGTATGAGAGGAAATATTCCTTCGCAATAACTTTAGTGAGTTTAATTTTATAACCTTTGTCTGTCTTTTCTATAAGTTCCTGTCTTATAAAAGGAAAATTCCCAACAAACCCATTGAATTCCGGTATTACTTTTTTGATTTTACTAAAATATTTACCTGAATTGGGCGGGGGAAAATCGAATTCGCTTCCCTTTGTGACATCAAAAACATCCGATCTAATAACGCGTGGAAAGTTTTCATAATTGGAAATATTTTGCCTGAACAAATTAATTGTGGAAAGCTCAGCAGGGAACTTCCCAATATCCATTCCCCAAATTTTATCAAGCAGATCTTTATGCTGCAATTTATAACCGGAAAGAAATCGAAGACGGTCGTATAAACGAATAAGAAATGTGCCACTCCCACAGGTAGGGTCGCCGTAAATTCCACTTTCATCTTTCACAGCAAATCCAATTACAAGATCAACGAGGTCTTCATTAGTAAAATATTGCCCCAATTGGTGACGAACATTCGGATCAATTATTTCTTCGAACAGTTCACCAATAACATCTTCGGAAAGCTCGCCGAAATGATAAACCTTTAATTCGGAAAAGAGTAAACGAATGTCATCGTAAATATCATCGGGTATACCAAGAATTTCAATTGGGTCTTCTACGAATACTGCTTGCCAGTCTTTTTCACGAGCACGGGCAAATGCAAATTTCAAGTGCTTATCTAAATCAGGTTCATCCGTTTGATAAATATCAGGAAGATCATCAAAATATCTTCTGATAGTTAAGTAAAAAATTATTTTTGTTACAAGCGCATAAACTGTTTGCCTTGAAACAAGTTTATAATATTCGGCATCGGAAGGATAGGCTATTCCTTGTTTAGTAGCGTATTCTGCAATTAATTGTTTGTTGGCAGATTTACGCGCTGCAGCACGCAAAAAATTTTCGAATTTCGGCACAAGAACACTTACTGCTTTTCTAATAAAATTTACAAAGTAAACTTTATCGGGATGAAATTTTGTGAACTTGCCGACTTCGTTCAAACTGAGCAATTCATCGAGAATCTTTTGAAGATAAGCTTTTATTTTTACTTGATAATCGCCTCGTATCCAATCTTCAATTCTATTAAGAATGTCTTCAGTTTCCGTATCGGCTAACTCTAACCTGTTGTTAACAATTTGGTAGGCGTATAGATTTTGGAAATCCCATGTAAAAGCAAATTGGACTCCAAGTTCGACTGCTTTTTGTCTAAAAGTTTCTAAATCCTCTTTTGTCCCGAATGGCGGTTTCAGTTCAAGGTAGGAATACGCTTGGTTTGTTTCTCTATTCTTCCATATAATTATATCACCAAACTTAGTTGTTGCATCAACTCTAATTCCAGTTTCGTTAGAAGTTGAAGTAAAAGGATAATTGCTCCTTCCAATGATTTCGTTAAACCACTCGGAAATTTTGGAAGCTAATTCCCTTTCGTTTGTTTTGATGTTTTTTGTCATAAGGGTTTATTTTCGTTTCTAAATTATTGACCCAAACAGTAATGCAGGCATCAAGAAAAAATAATTGCCTCAGTAACTTACCATCACAAATTTACTACAAAAAGATGAATAGTAATTGGTTATAATTTAAATTAGTCTTATCGTTCAGCAATTTTTAAATGTGTGCAATTGTTATGTGTAAACAAGAAAGCGCAATATTATTCTAACTTTTGAATGAGCCTAAACTAAAATTTGTCGAATTAATTAACTTCAACCTGCTCATCTCAGCAAGTCTAATAAATTTTATTAATTCCTTTGATTCTCTTAAATTCTTACTCAATTCCCGGTGCAGAGAACAGCCGTAAACCTCTGTTAGGCAGTTTAACTTTATAAACGCAATTGGTTTCGTCCTCGGTTATGTAAAGTTCGGATAAGTCTTCTCCGGCAAATTCAAGATTGCTTGGTTTTTTACCGGGAGTTTTTATTTTATAAATCAGTTCGCCGTTAGGTCTGATTACAAAAATTGCTCCTCCACCAAAGTGAGCCGCATAAATATTACCGTAGCCGTCTATCGCCAATCCATCTGGATCGCCGCTAGGAAGTTCCGCTAAAACTTTTGGTTCGCTTAAGGTTCCATCTTCCTTAACAAGAAATACAAGTATTCTTTCCTTTGCAGATTCACTTACGTATAAAAATTCTCCGTCCGGTGAAAATGCTATGCCGTTAGGGAAAGCTAATCCTTCGTAAACTAAAGAAACTTCTTTTGTCATATAGTCTACTCTAAATATTCTTCCATCGAGAATATCTTTCCCATATGACTTTGGATCGGTAAAGTAGAGATTCCTTTTCCAGTCAAAGGCTAAATCGTTCGGTCTGTTAAACTTTTCGCCATTGAATCCGGAGGCATAAATTGTACACTCGCCTTTGGGCGAGAATTTTAATATTGCTCCCAAGCCGTAATCGCAGGCATAAATTCTCTTATCGTGGAAAACGGTTAAGCCGTTTGTTTTTTCAAAGGCAATTGGAGAAGTTGGCGCAACTACAAAAGTATCCGCAACGTCATTATTTATTCTTGTAATCCAGTTGCCATAACAGTTGGAAATGTAAAGATTTCCGTGTCCGTCCCACGCTGGCCCTTCCGGAAACTGCAGCCCTTCTGCAATCTTAACGAAATTTACTTCAACTTCTTCCTGAGCAAAAACAGAAGTTGACAATGCGAACGCTGTAATTACAATTGCAGAAATAAATTTATTAAATGAATACATCTGTAACCTTTGAGTTATTTTGGAAAGCAATATAATTAATCAGCAAGCATCAATTCAAATGAAATGCTTCAATTAAATTCAGTCCTTTGCCCACGGTATAATTTTCAATTATATTTTTTTGCAATATTTGATTGTCCGGTCCGAGGAAATGAATTTCGATATTGTACTTCCCGGGATTGATGGGAACTTCAGAAATGAAGGAATAAGACGGCATTGTTCTCCAGCTTCTCAAATCGGCATTCTCGGTTGCATCAACAACAACGTTTGTTAAAAAAGCTAGAAGTTCGCCAACAAATCCATTTGCTTCCTTTTTAATTTCTCGTCCTAACGCGCTGCTAGCCACGCCCTTAGCGACCGCCCGTCCTAATGTCTTGAAGTATAAAATACTTTTTCGTGATTCAAACGTTTTGTTCGCAACGCTTGCCATGTTTTCCAACAGTTGCATATTGCCGTAACTAATGCTGTCGATATAAATCTCAATCCCGTGAACTGCAGTGCCTTCTTCATAAATCACGGGAAACTCGAATTTAAAATTCCAACCCGATTTAATTCCCGGAAAAGGTATTCCATCCATTCTAAAATTTGTGGGATCGGAAACCACGACATAATCATCAAAAGTTGTAATTCTTGCACCGACGGGTTTTTTAATGGGTGCAGTTCCTGCGAAAGCAATAAAATTTAAATAAGAACCGGATTTAGCGTTAAGCGTATCCAAACTATATGGCTTGTCATAATTATAAACATCTGTGTAAGTATCCCATGTTTCAACAAGTTTTTCGTAGGAAATTCTGGAATTATCATATTCTCTTTCCGATCGAAAAATCAAATAACTCAAATAATGCGAAAGCACATTGCTATAATAATCAATCTTCTCGGCATCAATTTTTACTTTCGAATCCTTCGATGAATTCAAGTCGGAAATGTAATCCTCAAAATACAAATCAAGTTCTTTCAGCTTATCATTTACTCTGTTTATTTCAACATAAGCTTCGTCAAATTTATTTAGATGAATGTAATTAAGCGCTTTAAAAATATTGACATATAAATTTTCGTAGACTTCACCTGAATAATCCAAAGCGTTATCGTTTAAAAGAAATGAGGCGGCAGCTTTAGAAACGCTTTTGGTATAAAGATCATCAATTGCATCTTCCGCTTTATCGAATTCGATATTGCTCTTTTGATACTCGCCCTGGTAATGATAGAGCATGCCCTTATCTAAAAAAAGCAGCACGCGATCTTTTTCCGAATACTCGCCCTTCATCTCTGCCCTTTCAATCTGCTGAACGGCTGTGACTATATTCCCGGATTTCAAGTTGGATACCACGGGTTCGTAAATTTCCGTATTCGTCATAATTGAGGAGCAGCCTTGTAATAAAAAGAACAGTCCCGCAATTATATTTAACGGGACTATTCTATTCATGTTTTCAATTCCAAATTTCATAAGTATTCTCAATTACCTAACGCATCATTATTGAATGGGCTTACATTTTATATTCACTTTTTCCAATAAACTTTTTAATCTCCTTGCTTCCAATCCACACTTTCGTGTTTGTTTCAATATCAATCAGTTCTAAATCCACTTGATAGAGAACAACTTTATCGCCGCTTCTTGAATCTTGGATAGAATTTACAACGCCGGAAAGAAAAAAGTCAGCGCCAATCTCTTTGAAAAACTGTTTGAATGTTACATCCGAAGAAAAATCTTTTTGATCCTTTCTCTCCTCTCTTATATCTTCTCTTTCCTCCTTGGAAGCAACAAAAGTAACTTTCCCCGAATTGAGTAGTTCCCTTTCAATATCTTTTGAAAAAATATCTACTGGAATGTGTTCACTGCTTTTATTTCTTATTTTCCCTACGATAACAACCGGCTTTTTTGACTTAGCGACCATAAAGTCAGTCAGCCATGGACGCTTTAGAACATCTTCAACCATATACTCAGCTACGAAACGGGAATCTGTATCATTCCATTTTCCGCTAAGGTCCACAATTTCTTTTGAATCAATTCGTGTAACCTCTTTGGAAGGTCCGCACGCTGTGAGCAATGCTATGCCAACAGCCACTAAAATTACTATTGCAATAACTTTTTTCATTTCCTCTCCAATTTATTAATTAATTATGTTTGCCACATATTTCAATTTAGATGCCAAAAATATGCAACTCTCATCATTATAATGCAACTCAAAAGAGAATATAATTGCCTCTATTATATACTATTGATGCAGGATTCTATACACAAGTGTTCTAAATAAGCATCAGTGTTCCAATTAAGTTGAGCTTCTTTTAAATTTGATTTTAACTAAATGTCATAAAAACTTATATTTGTTTTGTTTCTTTTCAAACGGGATTTAATGCAAACATATCTAATAACGGGCGGAGCCGGTTTTATCGGTTCAAATCTAACCGCAAAATTAATTATTACAACCAAAATTATCTGCATCGATAATTTTGATCCATTCTATGCCAAAGGATTAAAAGAAAAAAATCTGGCGCAATTTATTAAACACAAAAATTTCAGCTTTATTGAAGGCGATATACTTGATCGAAATGCAATTGAAAATATTTTTACGGCTAACAAAATTGATGCAGTTATTCATCTCGCTGCAAAAGCCGGAGTGCGTCCTTCAATCGCAGACCCGATTGGTTATTTTAACGTAAACGTACAGGGAACAATCAATTTGCTTGAGGAAATGAAAAAGCGTTCGGTAAGTAAAATGCTTTTTGCATCATCATCATCCGTTTACGGCGATAACAGAAAAACCCCTTTTTCCGAAACTGATAATGTTGATAATCCAATTTCGCCATATGCGGCTTCTAAAAAGGCGGGGGAATTAATCTGCTCTACTTACAATAAATTGTATGGTATTGATATTTTTGCACTTCGATTTTTTACAGTTTATGGTCCATCTCAAAGACCCGAAATGGCAATTGCAAATTTTGCAAATCGAATTTTAAACAATGAGCCAATTACATTATTTGATGGGAGCGGAACAACTTCACGGGATTACACTTATATTGATGACATAACTGAAGGAATAACAAACTGTCTCGGCAAAATAAATGGATTCGAAATTATTAATCTCGGCGAATCGCAAGTAGTAAAATTAATTGATCTGGTTCGTCTGCTAGAGAAACATTTAGGAAAAAAGGCAGACATAGTTTTCGGCGAAAGGCAGCCCGGCGATGTTGAAATTACATTTGCGGATATATCCAAAGCAAAGGAAATGATTGGTTACAATCCCAAAACCAAAATCGATGAGGGAATTAATAAATACTGCCAATGGTTAAATAACAAATAGCAAAAATCAATTTTCAATAATCCAATCTGCGGAATACTCGTTTCTGAGGAATTCATGGGATTGCTAATTGAATTGAATTTTCAGAACGCACTCTGGATCAATTCTTCTATTAAACCAGCCAAGACTCCAATGAAGGTGCGAGCCGGTGGATCTGCCCGTTGTTCCTATCTCTCCGATTTTCTGCCCCTTTTTTACGTACTCTCCTTCGCGCACATCTTTTCTGCTTAGATGCAGATATGAACTGTTCAATCCTTGTCCATGATCGAGAATAATATTATTACCCGCATAGTAAAAAGTGTCGGCGGCTAGTCTCACAAATCCATCTGCCATTGCATATACAGGCGTTCCCTCAGGAGCGGCGATGTCGAGTCCATTATGAAAGTTTTTCGGAGTTCCGTTCAAAATTCTCTGACTCCCGAAAATGGAAGTTACTCTCCCACCCATTACTGGTCTTTCAAATCCGGTTGAGTATAACGCTTCGCTAAGTTCGCCGATTTTTTCTCTTGCTGCGGAAGTGATCTGCCTTTCCTTCACAATCCTTTCATTCTGACTTGGAGGAGCAGTTACCAGAGATTGCTTCATATTATTGATTCTTTGAATTTTATAAGCTCTAGCGGGAAGTTCTATTTTCTTTATAAGTGATTTTCCGTTATTCAATTTAATCCGCAGCAAATATGAATCCCTGTCATCTCTGTCAAATCCGAACACAACAATTTTTCCTTCGTGTACATCTAGTCTCTTATTATCAATCTGAGCATGCAGAATATTTTCAGACTCGGCAATTATTATATTGCCTGGCGAAAATTCTCCGTGAAATTTTATTTCCTGCGCAAGTGAAATATTTGCCAAGATGAAAACAAATAAGAGGAAGATTTTCATATCAAATGAATTTTTAATGGTTGTAAATTTGGAAACGAATATACAAATTCCAGAAGGAAATACTTTTAAAAACCAATTTTGATTCATCAATAATCGATAAGAATTCAAATGCGTAATAAATTAATACTATTTGCTTGTTTAATTTTTGCTTCCTCTACCTCAGGACAAATTATGAAAGAATTCAACTCACTATTTATTAACTACGACAATCCTAATTTGCCAGGCGCTTCGGTAATGGTTATAAAAAATGGTGAAATAATTTTTAGTAAAGGTTATGGAATTGCCGTTTTTGAGAAGATGATTCCGGTTACCGATTATACTAATTTTCGTTTGGCGTCCGTTACAAAACAGTTTACTTCTATGTGTATTCTTCAGCTAATCGAAAAAGGGAAGCTCAGTTTCAAAACCACCTTGACAGAGATATTCGAAGGTTTTCCAAAATACGGCGGGCAAATTACGATTAAACATCTCCTCCAGCATACTTCCGGTTTGGTTGACTATGAAAATCTAATCCCCGATACTGCAACAATTCAAGTGAAAGACAAAGATGCTTTAGAAATGATGATGAATATTGATTCGGTATATTTCCAGCCGGGAGAAAAATATCAATACAGTAATACCGGATATGCGCTATTATCTCTGACTGTTGCAAAAATTAGCGGCTTGCGCTTCCGCGATTATTTGAGAAAAAATATATTCACTCCTCTTGGAATGAAAAACACATTGGCTTATGAAAATGGCATCAACGAAGTTTCCAATAGAGCGTTTGGATATACGATTCACGCAGACAGTGTTGAATTTACAGATCAAAGCATTACCAGCGCAGTTCTTGGTGATGGCGGAGTTTACTCATCCATCAATGATCTGTATAAATGGGACAAAGCATTGTATACCGAAACACTAGTTAAGAAAGTATTGTTGGACATTGCCTTTACCCGCGGAAAACTTAATAACGGCGATGAATTAGAATATGGTTTTGGCTGGCGGCTTGAGAAATACAGAGGATACGAAATCGTTTACCACACCGGAAGTACGAGGGGATTTAGGAATATTTTATACAGAATCCCCGAACAAAATTTTTCTGTAATTATTTTAACGAACAGAAACTCCGGAGAAGAATTCAGCACGCTTGAAATTGCTCACAAGGTTGTAGATTTATTTTTTAACGAAAATAATTGAATGCTGGGGGGTAAATTATAAGTATGAAATTGTTAACAACATTTATGATGTTACTAGCCTCTTGCAGCTTAATACAGATTGGTGGCTATTATAATCCGCCTTCAAGGATAGAGGTGCTTTCAAATACCAAGTATATTTGGGAAGAGGATTCTACAGAGAACTTTTATTTTTTATATGAATCGGATACGGAATCGCAGCAATATTTAGATTCGGCTAAAGATTTTTTTGAAAAGGGTTATTCAAAAATATTGTCTTTTTTAGAATTAAAAAGTTATGATAAAAAACTAACGTTATTCATGATTGACTCCTATTCTAAAATGCATGACTTAATTGGATGGAAATCAAATGGAATTGCAAAACCAGAAGATAACACTGTCTTTCAAATATTTAATGATTCTATAAGAACTTTTGGGATGCACGAATTTTGCCATGTAATTTCCTTCAATGAATGGGGCAAGTTTGAAGAGATTTGGGTAAGTGAGGGATTAGCCGTCAGTAGTGATGATAAGTGGTGGAATTTTGAATTACATAGTTTAGTTAATTATTTATATGCGAATAATAAATTCGTTCCAATTAAAAAAATTATAAGCGATTTTCACAGTCACAGTGATTTGTATTCATATCCCGAATGCGGCAGTTTTATAAAATTTATCAAAAGTAAATACGGACTTGAATTTGTTAAATTCCTTTGGTCAGAGGGAGAAATCGCTTTTTATAATCATTTACAAAAAGACGTTTCTGAAATTGAAAATGAATGGTTGGAAGAAATTCGCAAATATGATTACTTAAAAATAGACTATTCAGAAAAAGTTTATTCAAAACTTGGAATACGGCTTTAACGCCCATCTAATACAAAACCGCTACTCAGTCTTAACTGCTTCATCTATTTGCTTGAACGAATATCCTTCATTCAACAAATATTCTACTAATGAATTTAATTGATTGTAAAATTTATCAATTCTCTCGGGATGCGCACCAATGTGAGTTAATAGAATGAATCCATTCAGGTTATTCCGTTTCTCGTAATCAATAATACTTTCGTAAATCTGTTTAGAAGATTTATAATTTTTCATCGAAGGAACTGTGTAATCCGCATTCGAAATTGTGCCCTGCGTAAAATTCACAATTTTTATTCCCAACTCTTCACACCAGTTTGATATTTCGTTGTTATACCATTCGAAGGGCGGAATGAAATATTTTGCCGCCTCCGAATTGATTCCGTACTTTTCCATTTCGGAATAATTGTTTAGTACGTCGTTACGAAAGTCATCTTTTGAAATTAATGTTGAATCGCGTTTATACCAACCGCAGTAAAGCAGATGTTTGTCCGAATGCGCTCCCAAATAATGACCTTCTGCTTTTATCTTTTCAATTAATCCCTCGAATTGAGGAGTTCTGTAAAAATCTCATGTAAAGAAAAAACCCGCTTTGATATTATTCTTTTTTAATGAGTATAAAATTATATCTCCACCGTCAGCAAATTCATGTCCGGTAAAAACCAAACTAATATTTTTGCTGTTTTTGTTTGTCCGTACTATTCCATCATGAATGTATTCGTTTTGATCGGCGAACTCTTTTCCGCCAATTTTTTCCATTGCAGAAAGATAAAAAGACATGCTGGCTGTCCCATCCATTGTAGGTTCGTTTGTTGAATAATCACCGTAGTCATCGTGGTAAACGACATAATCATTTTGGAATTCTGCGTATTCGTCTCCACTGTATAAGGTAATTCCAATGAGTCTATTAAATATTGATGCGTAAACCGGACCATCGACTAATCCACCCCAAGTTTGAAATTCATTTTTATGCCAGAATGCTGAATGAGGATCGGAAGGATAGTCGCCCCATTGAGGCAGCCCGATAATCATACTCGTTCCCCACGGATTGCATCCGAACAGCCAATCCCGCATCGAAGCTTCATATTCCAAATATGAATCTTCTCCTGTGATCTGATGATAAAGCCGCATCTGAGTAAGCGCAGCCACTACAAGATTATTCGAACACCAAATAAAAGGTATTCCATTAAGGAAAGGATTATTCTCTCCCTTGCTAATTATTTTTTCTATTCCAGCTTTTATATATCCAATAAATTCGTTGGAATATTCATTCCCTGATGAACTGATTAAATAGTGCCCAAGATTCACAAACGGATACCATTGATAGTGATTCGCCGTATCGGCTCCCATCCATGGCGTTGAGATTTCTTCTCGACCAAACTCAACAGAGCTTCTTAGAAATTTTTTCTCGTTCGTTTGTAAAAACAGTTGGGCTGCTGCTAATTCCAGGTCGTCTTTATAATTATCTTCTTCATAAAAATACGGTGCGCGGCAGGGCGCTGTTTGGCAGACTCCGGGATTTGCTTTTGCAACTTCGTAAGCATTTACCGCTCTATCAATTAATTCATTTTTAAGGTCGGGATAATATTCGCCGATTACTTCCGAAGCAATTGAAAACGAAGATGCATATTTAGCAACGGTGGAAGCCAGTCCCTCTGTTCTGTTTTTGTATTTCATAACTCCTTGAGGTTCGCCTGTGCATAAATAAACCGGGCGCTCTAATCCTTTCCCGTAATTAACCGAATCCAAAGTGGGAAGGCGAAAACTTATATGATCGCGGTCGTCGGCAATTTGATTATAAAATTCATTTTTGCTGGGATTCATTTTTATCAGCCAGTCAATTCCCCATTTCGCTTCATCAACAATGTCGGGAATTCCGTTTGAGCCTTTATTTCCCGCAGCGTCATATTTGTCGCCGAAAACTTCAGGATTCTGCTGATATGCAAACAGCATTTGATAGACCGCATTTGCGGAAGTAGTTACGTATTGGAGATAATCGGAAGCGTCGTGCCATCCTCCGGCAACAGCAATATTTAACGAGTCATTAAATGGATGATAAATTCTGAATCCATCGTGCGTATGACATGAATCCTGCAGAAATGGATTATATCCGCATCGCTGCTGCCGCATATAATTTAATATGTAATCTGCTGAGCCATGATAAATATCCTTGCGGATTCGAAAAATCGGTGACTGAATATTTCCGGCTTGAATGTAATAAACACCTTCATCTTCGAACTCGCTAAAGTCTATTCTATAAGCGCGGCTGAATGACAAATATTTTCCATATTCTTTAATACTTCTGCTTTCAAAAACTGTCTTTCCTGTTAACGCAGAATGAAGTGAAAAATTGCTGAATTGAAAAGTGTGTTTACTTAGTAGCACAGCATTTTTTATACTATTCGGAAGATATCCCATCTGATTGATTCTTATCCACGCACTGTCCTGTGATTTTGCACTTTGCGCAGCTAAAATAATAAGCAGAAAGAGAATTTTTCTTTTTCCCACGGTGATCATCTCCGATTTGGCTGTCTAAAAATAAGAAGACAATTATTAAATGACTTCAGAAATATTTCAAATTATCCATGCATCGTAACGATCCGATTACTTATTTTTAAGCATTACATTTTGAACAAAGGAACTCCAAATGAAGCAGAGAACAATTATATTTTTATTATTACTACTTCCAGGAATGCTTTTCTCACAAACACTTTACAGAGGCGAAATAAATTTCCCGGATATTTTAGGATACAAAACGCTGAAGTGTGATTTTCATCTTCATACTGTTTTTTCGGACGGCGAAGTATGGCCTTCATTCCGTATTGATGAAGCTTGGCGTGAGGGACTTGACGCAATCGCCATAACTGATCACATCGAATATCAACCTCACAAAGTAGATATTCCCTCTAATCATAATCGACCGTTTGAAATTGCAAAAGGAAGAGCGGACGAACTTGGCATTACTTTAATTAAGGGGTCGGAAATTACACGCGCAATGCCGCCCGGGCATTTAAACGCAATATTCTTATCCGACGCAAGTTTATTGGTTCAAGAAGATTGGCGGACTGCAGTTGAAGAAGCTAAGAAACAGGATGCATTCATTTTTTGGAATCACCCGGGATGGGAAGGACAGCAGCCGGATGGTATCGCCAGATGGTATGAAGAGCATTCCTTTCTATTCGACAATAAAATATTGAACGGAATTGAAGTTGCTAATGGTCCGATTTATTTCCCGGAATCGCATGAGTGGTGCTATGAGAAAAATTTAACGCTGTTCGGTAATTCTGATAATCACAATCCCGTTGGATTTGATTACGATCTTTCTCATGGCGAGCACAGAACAATTACGCTGGTGTTTGCGGCAAGCAGTTCACCGGAAGACATTAAGGATGCGCTACAGAATCAAAGGACTGTTGTTTACCTGAAAGATAAATTGGTGGGTAAAGAAGATTTTTTGAAAGCGATTTTCAATGAATCAATAAACTTTCAAAGTAAAAAGGTTGCAACAAAAGGAAGAGATTACGCGCTTCTTAAAATTGTAAATTCTTCTGATGTTACTTACAACTTGGAATTAAAAGAGAGCGGGGCAGATATTCAATTTCCCAAACGAATTGAGTTGTATGGAAATAAAACCATTTTATTCCCGGTAAGATCAAGAAAAGACAATGTGAATATTTCCGGTAAATATACCGCCGAATACGAAGTCAAAAATCTAATTACAGCGCCGGAGAAGCCTCTTGCCGTGAGTTTCGAATTTGACGTAAATGTAACCGCAAAAAAGAAGTGAGGCAGATAAATGAAGCGCTTGATTCTAATATTTGTTTTTATTGCTGCAATCTGTGTAAGCCTAACTGCCCAACCGGTAGAATTCGATAAGTATTTTCACGATAAAACAATGAGGATTGATTATTACCACGCTGGAAATTCGGAAACGGAAATTGTTTCTATCGATCAGATTTATGAACGCAGCAATTGGGGCAGAAATAAAATCAACTTGATTGACAATTTTAATAACGGACGGTATTATGTGAAGATTATTGATTCGGCTTCGGGCAAACTGATCTTCTCGAAAGGATTCGATAGTTACTTCGGCGAGTATCAAACAAGCGACTATGCGCTGAATGGTAAATTTAGAACATTTCACGAAACTGCAATTATTCCATCGCCTAAAAATCATTTCAAGTTTGTCTTTGAAAAGCGAAATAAGAATAAAACGCTGGAGAGTATTTTCGAAGCAGAACTCAATCCCGAAGATGTTATGATTATCCGCGAAGATATTGCTCTTGATAATATTGAAGTTATTCAAAGCTATAATGGCAACGCTTCTGAAAGGGCAGTTGATATTGCAATTCTTGCCGATGGATATACGATTGAAGAGAGAGACAAGTTCACTTCCGATGTGAATTATTTTACGAATGTGTTTTTTCAGTATGAGCCTTACGCGTCTAACAAAAACAAGTTTAATATTTACGGCGTATATTCGCCATCCCTCGATTCCGGCACTGACGAACCCCGTGCGGGAATTTACCAAAGGACGGTTTTGAACTCTACTTTCAATTCGATGGGTTCAGAAAGATATTTGCTTACCGAAGACAATAAAGCTGTGCGTAACCTTGCAGACGCTGTTCCTTATGATGCGATTTACATAATGGTTAATCACAACCGTTACGGCGGCGGAGGTATTTATAATTTCTTTTGCACGTTTACAACGGGAAATCAATTCCGCGACTATTTGTTTGTGCATGAATTCGGACACTCTTTCGCCGGATTAGCCGATGAATATTATACTTCGTCGACATCGTACAATGATTTTTATCCAAAAGGCATTGAACCTGTAGAAGCAAATATTACTGCTCTCCTGGATAAAGAGAATCTAAAATGGAATGAGCTGCTTACATCCGGAATTGATCTTCCGAGTAAATGGAAAAAAGAAGAATACGATAAAATGGATTTAACCTGGCAGAAAGAAAGAGCCGAACTAAACAATAAAATTGCAGAATTGAAAAGAAATAAAGCTCCACGAGAAAAGATTACTGAAGCAGAAATTATCTATGCGGAAAAGGACAAACAGCATTCAGATAAAGTAGATAAATATTTGAATGCAAGTAAATACTGGAATCAAGTAGGCGCATTCGAAGGTGCGGGATATTCTTCCGAAGGACTTTACAGACCAATGCTCGATTGCATTATGTTTTCAAAGGGGAATAAACCATTCTGCAAAGTGTGTGAATCGGCAATTCAAAAAGTTATTGATTTTTACTGCGAATAGTTATTAGGAATCTATTTCAGTTTGAGTGAATGCCTTATTGATTTTGCACAATGATCTGAGAAATATTTTCACAAAACCTTCGAGGTTTATACTCCAAATGGGACTTAAACCTCGAAGGTTTGAATCTTGGAAAAGAATTTTGGCTGGCTTAGTGTTAATTCGTGTGGCGAGTTTTTTCATTATATCTGATTATTTTTTATTCGTCTTCAAATAACTGAATAGTTCCTTCAATTCCCTTCCCTTAAATTTTTCCTGAATCCGGCGGAATCCATCGCCGTAAACTAAGTTGGGATCGGTTTCCATTTGTTTAATAATATCGGCGACATATTTTCTGTTATCGTCTTTCAAATATGTGAAGCTGATAAAATTGCAGCTTCCTTCTTCTAGCTGCGGTTCCAGATTTGTGATTTTGTTTTGATGAATCCATACATGCATTAATTCGTGTGCCATTGTGGATTCAATATATTCGGCTGGGATACTCTCCAAAACGTATATTGTGTGCGAACTTTTTTCAGTTATTTTGTTCCCCCGCTGAGTTGTTTGAACCTCCGTATTGCAGTAACCTCTCATCTCGGGAACGTAGTTTCCCTTTGCATATTTTTTTAATTGAATATTATCAACGGCAACAACAGAAATATTTTTTTCATCAACTCTATATCCGTAATAACCTAGTTTAATAAGAACCTTTTTTAGCAGATCGTCATAATCGCCTTTAAATGAATTTTCGTAACATAAATTGCAAAGCGTTCTGCCATCACCATGCCGCACGCCGCCGTTCGTCATATTCTTGCTGATTATTCTATTGCAGTTATTACATCTATGAATTTCATTTTCATGGTGTTTGTGTACCTTTACATTATAAATGTCAATTAGAAATGTGCCGATTAATGGTTCGCCGCAAAGCTGGCATTTTTCTACCGTGAGATCAATAAAACATGACTCATGAAGAAACTCTTCTTTATGCACTTGATAACTGCTCTCAATAGCTTTGCCGCAGTACGCACAGATAAAATGATTCGGATGAAAAATCAAATCCTCTACAATTATATATTTGCCCTCAATGGGCTGCTTGCACTGATGGCATTTATAGTTTTGCGCTGAAATACTAACGCTTATTATTAATATCAAAACGACTAATAAATTTCTAATCATAATTTTCTCTTTACTTCAATTCGATTTAGAAATTAAACCGATTATTTATTGCCAATTGTCTGGAATTAAGATTATTTTCGAAAACAAATTCATGAGAATAAAATTGTAAATTTTTGAAATACTAATTTCAGCATTCCAAAAAACGCAATAACATGCTTTCAGAATACAAAATTCACGCTCAAGAAACAATAAAACTTGCAATGCCTATTGCCATTGGGCAATTGAGCCATGTTATGTTAGGTGTTGTTGACAGCCTAATGGTCGGGCAAATCGGCGCCATTCCGCTTGCGGCTTCTGCGCTGGTTAACGGTTTATTCTTCCTCATTTTAATTTTCGGAATCGGAATGACTACGGCAATCACTCCTTTAGTTGCCATTAAAATCGGTTCAAAAAAAAATGAAGAATGCGGTATTATTCTCCGTCAGGCTCTTCTTGTCAATATTGTCTTCTCTGTTATTTTAATGGTTTGCACATACGCATTCTCGGAGATCATTCAATTTCTAAATCAGCCTCCTGAAGTTGTAGTATATGCACAATCTTATATGAAGCTGTTAAGCTATTCAATTCTTCCGTTCATAATTTTTCAAGCGTACCGAAGTTTTATTGAAGGATTATCTTTAACAAAACCGGCGATGTACATTAATATTTCAGCAAATTTTGTTAATGCTTTTTTAAATTGGATTTTTATTTTCGGCAATCTCGGATTCCCGCGCATGGAATTAGACGGAGCCGGTTATGCAACTTTGTTTACACGATGCTTTATCGCAGTTACTATTTTTATTTATGTAATTAATAAAAATGAATTTAAGCAGTATAATCCAAGCCTCAAATTCAGAGGCATCAATCTGCCTGTAATTAAAAAGATAATACGCATCGGGCTGCCAACGGGGTTTCAAATGTTTTTTGAGGTGGGAGCTTTTTCATTTTCTGCAATCATGATTGGCTGGATTGGAGCAAAGGAACTTGCAGCGCATCAAATTGCAATAAGTTTAGCGTCAATTACGTTTATGTTTATTCTTGGAATTTCTGCCGCTGCAACAATCCGCGTTGGGAATGAAGTTGGAAGAAAAGATCAGACTGAATTGAGAAAAGCAGGGTTTACTGCAATAATAATCGCCGCTTCAATAATGGCATTTTTCGGTTCGAGTTTTATTGCGCTAAGGAATTTTCTGCCGACACTTTTCATTGATGATGTTGAAGTAATTTCAATCGCTGCATCGCTCTTAATAGTTGCGGCGTTTTTCCAAATTTCCGATGGTGTGCAGGCTCTTGGCATGGGAGTGCTTCGCGGAATGACTGATGTGAAAGTTCCGATGTATATTGCATTTGTAGCTTATTGGATGATTGGCATACCGCTCGGTTATGTGCTGGGATTTGTATTTAATTTTGGCGTTGTTGGTATTTGGGTCAGTTTGTCAATCGGATTGAGCACAGCCGCTATACTTTTGTCTTTACGTTTTAATTTTAACAGTAAAAAATTATTTAAAAACAAGTAGACAAAAAAATGAATGCATTAAAAAAGTTGATGAGCTTAAAAAAAATAGTTGTTGGAATGATTCATGTTTCCGCATTGCCGGGCACACCGGAATATGGCGGAAATGTAAAGGAAATTATTTCAACAGCAGTAAAGGAAGCGGATATTTATAAGAAAGCAGGAATTGATGCAATTGCAATTGAAAATATGCACGATATTCCTTATTTAAAACGAAATACCGGTCCGGAAATTTCAACTTTAATGAGCATTATTGGATACGAAATAAAAAGCAAAACAAATCTCCCTTGCGGCATTCAAATTTTAGCGGGAGCTAACCGCGACGCTTTAGCGGCTGCAAATTCTGCTGGGCTTGATTTTATCCGCGCTGAAGGATTTGTGTTTGCTCACATTGCCGACGAAGGATTTATCGAATCCGATGCAGGCGCATTACTTCGATTTAGAAAAAATATATCCGCCGAAAACGTTTTGATTTTTACCGATATAAAAAAGAAGCATTCGTCCCATTCAATTACCGGCGACGTTGTAATCGCAGAAACAGCAAAAGCTGCTGAGTTTTTTCTTAGTGACGGCGTAATTGTGACCGGCTCTTCAACCGGCGCCGAGGTTAATCCGGATGAGTTGAAAGAAGTCGGCGCTGTTGTTAAAATTCCGGTAATTATCGGTTCGGGAATTACTTTTTCCAATATTCAAAAATATTATGAACTGGCTGACGCATTTATTATCGGTTCGTATTTCAAGAAGGATGGTCAATGGAGAAACGGCGTTGACGGAAGGCGGGTAAAAAGTTTTATGAGAAGATTTAATAAGTTCAGCGGATGATTACTCATTATGAATGCTGATAGTCTCAACAAATTCGCCGGCTGTGTATTTTATTTTATAAAAACCTTTTTCTTTTCCTCGTAAATCTAAAAAGAGATTGTAACTGCCTGATTTCAACTTTTCGTTTAAAAGTTTCTCGCTGTCGTTCGAACCTAATTTCAGCAGCTCAATTTCAACTATGTTCGCGACAGGTAGTGTAAAATGAATTGAGGAGAATCCACTGTTTTGATTCTTTTCAAAATACTCTGCCGAATAATGGTTTGGTAATTGAGCGGAATGCAGTTTCAATCTGCTTTTCTGTTCGCTTTTAATCAAAGGACATGTTTTATTCCGCGTCAAAATTTCTAAAGCTAACTTTAAATATGCCTCCCCGCAAATTGATTGTCCATCGAATTGAATTACAGGTTTACCATAAAAAGTTGATTCAGCAACCGATGAACTCTTTGGAATGATTGTATGGTAAGTATATTCGCCTATCAGATCGTGAAGATATTTATCCGTTAAGATAGATGCCTTAGTTCGGCTTTCATACATAGTATGAAGAATTCCCTCAATCTCTAAATCCGTATTGTAATTTTTTCTTATCCACGAAATACGTTCGATAATTTTTACTAATGCGCCAAGTGAAAAATTTGCGGATTTAATTGGAATAATTACTGATTTTGAAGCAATAAGAGCAAGATTTGTGATTCCTCTTAAATACGGCGGGCAGTCGATTATAACAAAGTCATAGTTAAGCTTTGCCTGATGCAGTATATTCCTTAGCAGCGTTACATTCGCGCTAATTCTATTAAATCTTTCTTCTTCTTCATAAGTGTTAATATTCGACGGAATAAAATCCAAATACTCAAATGCTGTTTTATGAATTATGCTTTGAAGTGATTTAACAAAACCGAGTAAATCCAATAAACCGCCGTGAATTTTACTGGAATTAAAATTTAAACTGTGCGCACAATTGCCGGAAGGATCAGCATCAATTAAAAGAGTTTTGTATTCTAAAATTGCCAGACTTGCCGCTAAATTAACAGATGTAGCGGTTTTACCCACCCCTCCTTTTGGTAATGCAACTGATATAATTTTATTCAATTAAATTCCTGTTAAAGACGAATACCTGGCAAAGATGATAACATCTTTCCGCAAATTAAAGTTTCTTAGCAACAAAGGGAAATTAAATCCGTAAAAGGTAATTAAACTTACAACCGCAACCTGCCGGAGTATCTTAAAATATATTTTCAGTTTAGAAATCCAAGATACACCGTAACGCAGATTAACAATCTGCGACCCAACGCTATTTGGCAAGATTTTTTCTCAGAATAAATCTTCCCCGTCGCACATGGCTCGGAGGTCCAAAATGACAATAAAAGTTGGGAATAAATTCCCCAAGCTGCACCGCAACCTTCAAAGTCTAAAAAATTTGTGACCTTGAAGGTTGCTGTTTTTTTTGACCTTCGAGGTTACAAGTTGATACTGCATAGCGAAAACAGGAGTCATTTGTAATAATGGTCTTTTTTTACTGAATGTTCGGGACTTTTTGTAAAAAACAAAATTTCCGAAGTCAAATTATTTCTGTTACACGCGAAAGTATCCTCCAAAACACAAAAAGTTTCTGCTATATGGAAACCATGTGTTTTAATAAATATTGCAGCGAGTCCACTAATGATTAAATATCTTTTTCATACCACCACATTTTATTTCCGAATTCTTTGTATTCCTTCCACTTTTCAATTTTATTTAGAATGGATTTGTATTCGGAGGCTCTAATAAAAAAATACAAATTGAACTCGTCATTGCCGATCTCATTGCCGTCGTAAATGTAATTGCCTTCTCCGATAAGCTCTTCAAGTTCTTTCAACAAATCCGGCAGAATCCCCTCCGGACCTGCTTCCATAAGCCGTTCAAATATTTCCATCGGCTCCAGTTCATAATCCCTATTTAGTCCAATAAACTCTTTGCCAATAAATGTATCGTCCTGAATTTCCGGACTGAAGCTGAAACATTGGTAAACGAAATCTTCGCCATCAATTTTATCTATATTACATTTTTCTGATTTCATATTTTACGAGTATTTAACAATAAAATTTATTGAATAATAATCTCATTATTTGCTGTGAAAATATTACATATTACGAACTAATGTTACGCAAAAATGTAGAGCGAAACTCTGTTTCGCTCATTAGCAAGAACGCCAAAACTAGTCGTTCCACAAAAGCGCAATGTAAAACGATCAGATTGAACGCTCGCACACAAAAGCGACGAAACTCGTCGCTTTACAAAACAACAATTATTTTCCACGTTGAGCGGTCAGCTTGCCCGCCTTCCATGAAAACAACTATTTCGTGTCCATTCGCGTAATTCGTGGCAATATTTTTTTCACTCACTCAGCTTTCTTTTTCTTATCAAGAAAGCGAAGCCATGGGAAAATTATTCCAAAAATTAATGCAAAACTAAAAGAACTTTCCCAGTCAATAGCTCCGGCATTGTGGACGAAAAAGGAATACAAAAAACTGACAACTGCACTAACAACCAACGTGGAGAGAAACACCACAACGAAATCGATTAATACATTTTTGAATTTCATTTTAATACCTCATTTGTCTTATTAAGCAATCATCCAATTTATTGACGATTAAAAATCCCTCCCTAGTAAATTCCTAAACCAGAACTGAACCTTCTCCCGTGAAGCATGGAAAAATTTCGGGAATCCAACTCCATGTCTCGAATTTGGATAAAGCATCAATTCAAAGTCTTTATCGAGATCGGTTAATTTGTCAACCAATTGAATTGTGTTTTGCATGTGAACGTTATCATCCATAGTTCCGTGTGTTATTAGAAGTCCGCCTTTGTAGTTGTCGGCATATGTTAAAGCTGATCCGGCTTTGTAGCCTTCGGGATTTTCTTCGGGAGTGTCCATATATCTTTCAGTGTAAACGTTATCATAAAGAAGCCAGTCTGTAACGCTATACTCGGCTACTCCGTACTGAACATAATCCGAAGCGGCGGTTAGCGCCATGCAGGTATAATAACCGCCGTAGCTTCCGCCTTCGATTCCTATCTTATCTGCATTAATAAATTGTTTGCTTCTTAACCACCTAACCACATATTTCAAATCCTCAATTTCCCATTTGCCTAGATTTCTATGCATTTGTGAAGTGACTTTTTTACCAAAATGCCCCGAACCCCTATTATCAAATTCCAAATAGATAATATCATTCTGTGCAAGGAAGTAACCCGATAGCCAGAACGGAAAAGAATTACTCACATTTCGGGAATCCGGACCGCCGTAGACAGAAAGCACAACAGGATATTTTTTTGTTTCGTCGAAATCAGCGGGAAGAATCCACTTCGCCGGAAGTTTATAACCGTCTTCAGTTTCAATTCTGAACAGTTCGGTTTTCCCGAGTTCATAGTTATCCATTTCAGCGCTTCTTGAATTGGCAATCTCACGAATTATTTTTCCATCAGAATTTAATACGGAATGAACAGTCGGCTGGGTGATGGAACTGTGCCTGTCTAAAATGTATTTTCCTTCGGTCGAAACACTGCAGCTATGAGATCCACTCTTCGAAGTTATCTTATGAAAATTCTTTCCATTCATGTTAATAGAAAATAATTGTTTCTCCGTTGATTCATCTTTATCGGCGCTGAAGAATAATTTTCCGTTCTCTTCATCAACATAATCAATACTGAAAACCGTAAATTCGCCGGAAGTAATCTGCTTCTTCAATTTCCCGTCAAATCCAAAATGATAAATGTGCTTCCATCCGCTGAAATCAGTTGTTATTAAAAATCCATCTCCGTTTTTCATGAAATATACGTCTTCATGAAATTCCACCCATGACGGCTGTGTTTCTTTATAAATGATTGATTTTAAACCATCGGCTAAACTGTATGAAATAATTTCAAGTTTATCCTGACCTCTGTTAATAACTTGATAAGTTAACTTTTTGTTATCGGGAGTAAAGATTGGGAAAGCAATATACTTATCCTCGGCGCTGTTATCGTCAATCCAGTTTAATGAGTTATCACTTAGATCGATGATTCCGAGTTTTACATCCGGATTTGAATCTCCCGGTTTTGGATAGCGGGTTCTTTCAACTTCTCCGTGAACGCCGTCAGCCCGTACAAGAATAAATTCCGGAACGGGATGATCATCAAATCTTATAAAGGCAAGTTTGGAATCATCAGGCGAAAACCAAAAAGCTTTGTACTTTGATTTTCGTCCGAAAATTTCTTCATAATAAATCCACGATTGATAACCGTTATAAACTAAATCGGAACCATCAAAAGTGTGCTGCGTTACTTTTTCGTTCTCAATATCCACTGCGTACAAATTGTTTTCGTAAGTGTAAGCGGTAAATTTCCCATTCGGCGATAATGCGGGATTCTTCTTTTCGCCTCCGTCGTTAGTAAGCCGTTTAAAAACTTCATTCTTGATATTCAGCGAGTACAAATCATTTTCTTTTGTAAAAAGGAACACGTTGTAATCGCTTGTTTTATCAATTGCGCCGCTTAACTGAAATCCTTCCGGAAGCTGTTCCTGCCAAAAGTTATAATCAATCAAGATTGATTCTTCACCAGTCGCCGCATTTATTTTTAGAAGACTTACTGTTTCGCTGCCTTCAGGTTTCTTTTCCAATAGATAATGCTCGGAATCATACCATTGACTGATTGAAGATACGCGCTGAGTTAATCTTGGCGGGGAAAACTTAAATACCTGCTCAAAAGTTAATTCTTTCTTTTGTGCTGGCTGCTGTGTGAAAAATGCAAAGCTTAGAATGAATAGTAGAAATAATTTGGAAGTAAAAAAGGAATGTGATTTCATCGGTCACCTAATTTATTTTGACTGAATATTTGTCAGGTTCATGATGAAATTTAAGAAAATAATAATTAATAGAGTGCATGTGTTGTTAATGTTTTGCAGACTGAAATGAAGCTTATTAATATTAAAAGCAGCCTAATTTACATTTTCATGTAATATCAATTTGGGGAAAGTTCGGTAAGGAACAAATTGAATAAATAAATAAAAAAATACATATATTTGTCACAATTACGATAGACAATTATCTTGACGACTCAGGAACATATTACTTATTGGCTCGAAAGTGCTGATCATGATCTAGAGGCTTCCAATGCATTATTTTGATAGCGGCAAATATGATTGGGTGCTCTTCATCGGTCATTTAGTTTTGGAGAAGCTTCAAAAACTGTTTATGTTAAAAATAATAAAAACAAAATCCCTCCAAAACTTCATAACTTTGTAAGACTGGCAGAATTTCGAAACTTGACAGATAGCGATGATGAAAAACGAATTATGCTCGATAAAATATATGATTTCAACATAGAAGGAAGCGACATTGATATTGCAATTGGTTCAGATTCTTTCGAATAAATAGAATAAAAGACAGAGACAAAATAAGAAGGCTCACGCTTTCTGTAAGCGCTAGTTTAGTAATCCTTCCATTCCACCCAAAAGATTTTTCTTTAGATAATCCTCTTGCGAGAGAAATTATAGAATCCGGAATAAGAATAGTCTAATAGAATCATTGCTGTTGGTGGCGGGCAATTCACGGTACTCGTAAGCAACCGCTGCTGATTTTAATCCGACTACTCCCGACAAGCCGCATAGGCGTCAACTTAACAAATATGTTTTTAAATTAATATTTGTACGATTGTTTTGATTTTAGAATAATGAGTCTACTCCAAAAACAAATAAACGGTTAAAAGAATCAAAACTGATTCGAAATTAATCCACGACTTAAGTCGTGGATTAATAACAACTTAGAGAATTTGCAAACCGTTTCAACGGTTTAATATTCTCTCTCAAAATTGAATAAATAGCCTTTTTGCAGTGGACTCA
>JAHJTX010000071.1 GCA_018829545.1 Bacteroidota bacterium
AAAATCAAGATTTTACAAAAATTCATTTTAGAGAAAAAGCAAAAAAAATTGCATTCGTACCACAGAACATAAACACAATATTTCCTTTCACCGTTTACGAAATTGTTGCGATGGGTAGAACACCCTATTTAAATATGCTGGGATTCGAGTCCAAACGGGACAAAGAAAAAATCGCAGAAGCCCTGAAACTGCTTGAACTGGAGCATCTTGCAAATCGCGGAATAAACGAAATATCAGGCGGAGAAGCTCAAAGAGTATTTATTGCGAGAGCGCTAGCGCAAGAGCCGGAAATAGTTATGCTGGACGAACCAAACGCACATCTGGATCTAAAGCATCAGATAAACATTTTTAAACTTCTTGCCGATTTGAACTCATCTTCCGGTTTAACGGTTGTAATTATTTCACACGATTTGAATTTAACCGGTCACTTTTGCAAACGAGTAATCATGATGAAACAGGGACAAATAATTAAGGGCGGAAAAACAGAGTCTCTGCTCACTGAAGATAATATCGAAGATATTTTTGATGTGCGAACTGAAGTGAAATACGGCATCTTAAATAAACCGCAAATCAACATAATCCCATCCTAAATTATAATGCCGATTAAAATAAAAATTCGTTTTGCAATAATTACGGCGCTTTGTTCAGGAGCAGTATTAATTCTAACCATACTACTCAAATCAAAATTGAACAGCATTGATATAAAAGAGAGCAATATTTTTTATATCGGCAATTTATTGAATCTATTGCTCACACTGATGCCTCTTTCTGCTGCGATAATATTTCTATTCAAAAAAATGAACAATAAAGACGTCAACTTGAAACTCATTTATTCGCTAATGGGGTTGTCTGTAGCGCTGCTGATTGCGGCATACGTGATTATTCTTTCCGGCAAAGAAGCATTCGGAGGATATATTTTAGGCTATCCTGCTCAAAAAGTTTGGCTTGCTCTCTTCTTTAGCGCCAGCTATTTTCTGATGATATTCACCGGTGTTTTACTCTGGACGAAGATACTTGGTAAAGATAAGATATCATTTCCAAAGGTAATTCTTAAATGCGTTTATGTTATCGCTGCACTAATGATTTTTGCATTTGCTTACGCACTGAAGGCGAAATCAACAATCATTAAAAATGAACAGTACACTTTAGGCGTTGTTTTGGGCGCTGCAGTTTGGCAGGGGAATGTGCCCAGTCCGCTATTCAAAGGAAGAATAGATAAAGCCTTCAAATTGTACAAAGAGAAAACATTCACTAAAATCCTCGTAACGGGCGGCAGCGCTCCGGGAGAAATTGCAGAATCAAAAGCCGCTTCTAATTATCTCGTTCAGTTAGGGATGAACAAAAAAAATATAATCAGCGAAGCCGAATCTTCCTCAACTTCAGATCAAATTCGCCACATTAGAAATAAATTTTCGGTTAAGGATAAAAATAGTTTCGTTATTGTTTCTGATAAATTTCACTTGGCAAGAGTAATAGAAATGTGCAGATTTTTTAAGGTAAAGGCTGCTGTCTCTGCGTCTCAGTACAAATTAAGTTTAGAAAAGTTAGTATATTACCACATTCGAGAAAGCATTGCTTTGTCGCAATTTTGGCTATTCGGATTATGAATTTTCTTTGATGAATTGGAGAAAATCTTTGGAAGATTTCGAACTTTTAGAAGAATATGGACACGAACAAGTAATTTACTGCTCGAATAAGGAATCAGGATTAAAAGCAATTATTGCCAATCACGATACTATTTTAGGACCGGCGCTTGGCGGAAAAATCAATTGCGGTATGAAAATAAACACGGGCATCAATTGATGGAAAGAGAAATTCTCTACGCTCCGGATTATGTTGTAAATGCGGGCGGGTTGATAAATGTTGCGAATGAATTGGAAGGATACCGTCAAAATAGAGCGATGAAACAAGCAGAAAAGATTTATGAAATAGTTAAGAATGTAATTTCAGTATCAAAGAAAGAAAAAATTCCCACCTTATTTGCAAGTAGTAAAATTGCTGAAGATAGGCTTGCACAAATCAGCAATATTCGAAACATATATTCCGGGAACTCTACATTTTCCGGAAGGCTGGGAGAATTGATAAGAAGATAGAGTATTTTTGATGGTAGTGTATTTATAGGAATTTAATGATAAATAAAAAATCTAATAGACGAGTACTGAGAGAAAAAGCATTGCAAGTCCTTTATGCTTTTAGAATGAACAACGAAGGACTTGAAAAAATTATCGCTGCAATGCTGATAGAAATTGATAATGATACCGATAAGACTTTCTGCAGAGAGTTAATCTTAAAAGTTCTCGCTAATCAAAAAGAACTTGAAGCAACAGTTAAAGAGAAAGTTGCAAACTGGGAAATGGACAGGATTGCAATAATAGATAAAATCCTTCTTCAAATTGGAATTGCAGAAATTCTATATTTTCCGGACATCCCTCCAAAAGTTTCTATTAACGAAGCGATTGAAATAGCCAAAGATTACAGCACGGCAAACAGCGGTAAATTCATTAACGGAATTTTGGACGCTATCTTGTCCGATCTGAAAAACAGCGGTAAATTAAATAAAGTAGGAAGGGGACTTATTGAAGACAGCATCCCTAAAAATCCTTCAAAATAATCTTGGGCGCCGTTCCAAAATTTTTGTCTGGTCTTTATTTGACTTTGCAAATACATCTTATTCAATAGTAGTAGTAACATTTCTTTACGCCGTTTACTTCAAAGAAACAGTCAGCCTCGGGCAGCCGATAGGTGATTTATATTGGAGCATCGGAATAAGCGTTGCCATGATAATTACGGCAATTCTATCTCCAATTCTGGGAGCCATTGCCGATCATTCCGCTGGTAAAAAAAGATTCCTTTTGTTTTTCACTCTTCTATGTGTGGTTTCAACATCGCTTTTATTTTTTGTTGGCGAGGGGATGATCTTTTGGGGTGTGATGTTATTCATCCTTTCAAATATTGGTTTTGAAGCTGGCTTAGTTTTTTATGATGCATTCCTACCCGAATTGACTTCAGCAAAAAATTATGGAAGAGTAAGCGGTTATGGTTATGCTATGGGTTATGTCGGATCACTAGTAACTTTGGCAATTGCCCTCCCATTTATCCAGTTGGATTTGATAAAGGAAACATTCCCACTCGCTGCTGTGTTTTTTATGTTTTTTTCTCTTCCGCTTTTTATCTTTTTAAAGGATAACCGAAAAAACATTGAGCACGAACAGACTTATCTTCGCATTGGGTTTAACCGTGTTTATAACACAATAAAAAATTTGAAGGATTATAAAAATCTGGCGATGTTTCTTTTGGCTTTCTTTTTCTACAT
>JAHJTX010000072.1 GCA_018829545.1 Bacteroidota bacterium
AAAATATATCTCCCATTGAAAAACAACTATGAATATGAAGCCCATGAATAATTCAAGAATATTAGTGATAGATGATGAATTAGAAATGCTCAACAGTACGAGCAAAGTTTTAAAAGGATTTGGATTTGATGTTTTTCCATTACATGATTCTAATGGTGTTCAAAGCCTGATATTGAGAGAAAAATTTGATCTGATAATCTGCGATCTCTTGATGCCTAAGTTAGACGGACTTGAAATCCTAGAAATTGTAAAAGTACAATGTCCGGAAATTCCAGTGATAATATTCTCTGCTTATGGAACAATTGACAGAGCTGTTTCCTGTATGAGAGCTGGAGCGCTTGATTTTATTGAAAAGCCATTCGATGCCGATCATCTGAAAGTTGTGGTTGAAAAAGCAGTTAAGTATTCCAAACTTTATCAAGAGCGCAATAATCTTATCGAACAGCTTGAACACAAATACAAGTCCGAAAACATTATTGGCAGCAGCAGAGCAATGTTAAAAATCTTTGAGATTATTGAAAGTGTTGCAAAATCGGAGGCTAATATTTTTATATCCGGCGAAAGCGGAACGGGCAAGGAATTAATTGCACGGAGTATTCACGCTGCAAGCAACAGGAAAACTAATCCTTTTGTTCCGGTTAATTGCGGCGCATTCCCCGAAAATCTTTTTGAAGCAGAAATGTTTGGTTACGAAAAAGGCAGCTTTACCGGCGCTTCCGAAAAGAAAATAGGTCTCCTCGAATATGCCAACACAGGTACTTTTTTTCTTGATGAAGTAAGCGAGCTGCCGCTAAACCTGCAGATTAAATTGCTGAGAGTTCTTCAAGACAGGCAATTGAGAAGAATCGGCGGGAATGATCTAAATAAAATTGACGTTCGCATAATTTCTGCGACCAATCAAAATCCAAAAGATTTATTAGCAAAAAGTATTCTTCGAGAGGATTTTTATTTTCGCTTGAATGTGATAAATATTCATATTCCTCCGCTAAGAGAGAGAATTGAGGATGTTAGATTGCTATCAGAGAATTTTCTTAGAAAAACAGTTTCGAAAGCAAATAAAAACATTACCGGCTTTAAAAATGAAGTGCTGGAAACTTTTGAAAACTATAATTGGCCTGGTAATGTGCGGGAGCTTGAAAATATAATTGAAAGAGCTGTTGCGCTTTCTAAAGATGAATATATTTCCATCTCAGATTTACCCAGTGAATTAATTACATCAGGTAAAAGGAATTATCAGTTTTCCGATTCAACCTTAAAACAAGCAAAGAACCGGGCAATTGAAGAGGTTGAAAAACAATATTTGCATTACCTTTTAGATAAGCATAACGGTAACGTAACTAAAGCATCTGAAGAGGCGGGAATGACAAGAAGAAATACATACCGGCTGGTTCAAAGATATAATATCGATCTCAATAATTGGCGCGAATAAAATCTTTCCATAAATCATTTATTCAATTCTTACCTGAAAATTTTGACTCATCAGTGTGACATTAATTTCACTCTGAATTAAGAATTCACATCTGCCGTAACCCATTATCCTATAAATACTTAGGGAACTCTTTCATTTCTGTTGTGCAATTCCGCTTCTCAAATTGAATCTGCATTCTACTTCAAAAAGGAGTTCGTATCCTAGAAATTAAATTGCCTTACAGCGCAAAAATTAGATAAAAAATTAAGACACATTGTCTCATTAAAATGTGGTATAGCTTTTGTCCTACATCTATTAAAATGAAAGCAGCAAGGAATAATTAATCGCATAAAGAGGTGAAACATGAATCAAAAGAATGACCATTTAGATAACCTCCAAATAATAGATTACCTCAAAGACCTAGATCAAAGAATTTCCCGCATTGAAATGAAGCTTAGTATCGGTTCCCAATTTTCAAAAGATAGTGGGCTTGCAGTAAAAGATGCAGGTGTGAGAAAAGAGGAAAGTGATTTTCATGTTGGAGAGTACTGGTTTGCTAACCTCGGAATTATTGTACTCGCGATTTTCTTCTTATTTCTAATTTTGAAACCATATGAAGGAATCAACCAATTTCTGCCAACTGCATTCGGATATGTTGCTGTATTCGGCTTAGTCGCTCTATCTATGTTCTGGCGGGAATCTTTTGGAGTTATGTCCCAATATCTGTTCGGATCAGGTTTGCTGGTATTATTTATATCTACGTTGCGGTTATTTTATTTTACACCAAATCCGGCTTTAGAAAATAAAATTCTTGAAGCGGCGCTGCTTCTTATTATTTCACTTGGAATTGTTTTACTCTCGTTAAAGCGGAATTCAGTATATCTAAATTTACTCGGATTGCTTCTTCTGTGCGCTAGTTCATTGTTTATAGGATATTCTTATGCTGTCTTTATAATTCTTGCAATTGTTTCTGCACTATCGGTATATTTTTACAAAACTTCAAAATTCGTTCAAATTCCTTACCTGCTCTTCGGAATATTTATTACTTACTTCACACATTTATTATGGGCGTTAAGTAATCCTTTTTTTAGTAACCAGCTTATAATTGTAAGCGAACCAAAAGCTAATTTGCTTTTCCTTATAATCTATATGGTTATTTATTCATTTAGTCTTCTGAATAAAAACGGAGAAACAAATGAAGGACTGGAAGTTTCAATCTCGTTTATAAATGTAATTGGATGCTACATTCTATTTTTCATAATAAATTATTTTGGTTTTGCGGAGAGCATATTTATTTACCACGTTCTCTTTTCCGTTGTGGCTCTTTTTCTAGCTAATCTTTACTGGGTAAAATCAAAAAGTAAATATTCAACCTATATTTACTCATTTACTTCTTTTGCGTCTCTAAGTATAGCATTCTTAGCGGCAATCGATTCTCCAACTGTCTTTATCCCATTAATTTGGCAGAGCGTTATTGTAATTGCATTCGGAATTTACTTTCATTCAAAAAGCATTGTGGCGTCAAATTTTGGCATCTTCTTCATAATTTTTCTTGCCTACTTGCTTTCAGCAGATACATACAATTATGCAAGCGTAAGTTTTGGAATTATTGCTTTAATAAGCGCGCGCCTCCTCAACTGGCAAAGGGATAGGTTAACGCTGAAGACAGAATTTATGCGGAACATATATTTGTTTATTGCCTTCTTTTCAATTCCATATATGCTAATCAAATCCTTTCCGATGGAATACATTGGTATTTCACTAATCATATTAGCATCGATTTATTATTTCTTGAGTATAATTCTAAAAACCTACAAATATAGATGGATGGCACATTTTACTCTCTTGGGTACAATGGTATATGTTTTTGCCTTCGCTTTGAGTGAACTTGATATTACATTTCAAATAATTACACTCCTTGCACTTTCTATTACTTTGATTGCGGTATCGATTTTCTTTACAAAAATGAGAATAAACTCTAATACAAATAAATCTATTGAGGTTGAATAGCGATGAAAAACTACTGGAATTCAATTCCCGAGCAAGTTAAACGAATTTCAATTTTGCTGATAGTAATTGTTGCAGCTTTCATTGTAATCCGTGCTAATCTTGTTCCAAAAGATTTTGGTGAACTCGGACATTATCGAACTTCTGCGATTGATGAGATTATTGCACAAAATCTAAAATATGGCGGCGAAATCTTATGTAGTGAATGTCACGATGATGTTGCAGAAAAAAAAGCAAGTAGTTTTCATAAGAATGTTAGTTGCGAGGTTTGTCATGGGCCTGCAGCAGACCATGCGGACGATCCGGATTCATTTACGCCAACTGCTCCAAAGGACCGCGATACTTGTCCAATCTGTCATGAATATCTTCAATCGCGTCCAACGGGTTTTCCGCAGATAATTTCTGTATCTCACAATCCGTTCAAACCTTGTAAGTCATGTCATAACGCGCATGATCCTACGCCGCCGGAAACACCAAAAGAATGTTCCGCCTGTCATAAAGAAATTTTTAGCGTAAAATCTCTTTCGCACCATGCCTTTGTTGAATGCAAAACGTGTCATAAAACCAAAGATAATCATCGTTTATCGCCACGGGAATTTATTCCGGAAAAACCAACTTCAAGAAATTTCTGCGGGCAATGCCATTCAGATGAAATCGTAAATAACGATGAAATCCCCAAAATCAGTATGACAGAGCATGAACCTAAATACGTATGCTGGCAGTGTCACTATCCACATCTACCGGAGGCAAAATGATAGATAGCGAAAAAAATGATGAAACAAGAAGAAATTTTTTAAGAAAATTATGTTACTCTGCGGTACTTGCATTTGTATCTCCATCGCTAGTGATGCGAGGGAAAAATAAAAAGATTGTTGAGTGGATTATCGGTGAGAATTATAATCCGTACGATCACTATTGGAGTATGGGAATTGATATTAATAAATGCATTGGATGCGGACGATGCGCTGAATCGTGCAAAATTGAAAACAACGTTCCCAAAGAGCCGTTCTTTTTTAGAACATGGGTTGAAAGATATCATATTTACAAAGATGGTGAAGTTGCAATAGATAGTCCAAACGGTGCAATAAATGGATTTTCGAAAGTAGTGAGTGAAAAAAGTCTTGAAAAAAGTTTTTTTGTTCCTAAAATTTGTAATCAATGCGATCATCCTCCATGCGTTCAAGTTTGTCCTGTCGGCGCAACATTCAAATCTATTGACGGCGTTGTGTTAGTTGATGCAAATTATTGTATTGGTTGCAGATACTGCATTCAGGCATGTCCATATGGCGCTAGGTATATTCATCCGGTAACGCGGTCGGCAGATAAATGCACATTTTGCTATCATCGAATCGTAAAAGGAAAACTACCGGCATGTGTCGAGAACTGCCCTACTCAAGCGCGAGTATTTGGTGAATTCAAGAAAAAAGCGAGCCCAATCGAGCGGTTCAGAAGAATGAATAAAATTAATGTTTTAAAACCGGCTTTGAATACCGAACCAAAAGTATTTTATGCAAATCTTGATATGGAGGTAAAATAACTGTGGAAGAAATAGTTCAACATCTTACCCCAATTTTGAATGAAGTTACCGGTTATATTTTCCCGAACGAGATTGAACTTCACTGGGGATTATTAGTTGTTATATATCCTTACCTAACCGGTTTAGTAGCGGGCGCATTCATATTGGCATCGCTTGTAAAGGTATTCAATGTAAAGGAGTTGCAGCCTACTTACAGAATGTCTCTTTTAACTGCGTTAGCTTTTCTTATTATAGCGCCGCTGCCATTATTAGCACATTTGGGTCATCCCGAAAAATCTTTTGAAATTTTCTTAACTCCGAATCAAAGTTCTGCCATGGCAATGTTCGGTTTCGTTTACGTTTGGTATCTTATGGCGGTTTTGTTACTTGAAATATGGTTCGATTACCGAAAGGATTTAATTCTCTGGGCAAAATCTGAAAAAGGCTTAAAGAAATGGATCCTAAAATCGTTATCTCTTTTCTCTACAGACATTTCTGAAAAAGCAGTTCTTTTTGATAAGAAGGCAGTAAAAATCATTACAATTATAGGCATACCCTCTGCGTTTATTTTGCACGGATATGTTGGCTTTATTTTTGGTTCAATAAAGGCAAATCCATTTTGGTCCAGCGTTTTAATGCCGATTGTATTTCTGTTCTCTGCAATTGTATCGGGAATCGCTTTGGTTCTGATTTTGTACAGTTTCATCACTCCACTTAGGGGCAAAGAAATTGATATGGCCTGCCTAGATAAATTAGCGAACTATTTGTTTTACGTAATGATTGTTGATTTTTCTCTCGAAGCCCTCGACTTCATTCATCGCGTTTATGAGTCTGAGGAATCAATCAAAATTCTCTCCGATTTGGTGAGTGGAAAACTGTTCGTAAGTCTTGTAGTTATTCAAATTTTGATCGGTATGATAATTCCGTTAATAGCTATCGCTCTTATTAAAATTCTTAAATGGCCCGCAGATTTAAGGAAACAAATTTACTTCTTGTCTGCAATATTAGTGCAGGTAGGCATATTTTCTACAAGATGGAATGTTGTTATTGGCGGACAACTTTTTTCAAAAAGTTTTATGGGTTTAACAGTTTATAAAATGTCGTTTTTCGGATTAGAAGGATTATTGGTTTCGATGATTCTGTTAATAGCTCCGCTTTTTTTACTCTACATTCTATTTAAACTGCTGCCTCCATGGGAAGAAGCAAGAAATTTATGAGTACGATTTTTACTATAAAACCTAAAAGGTAATTTTATGGGAATTAATAGAAGATACTTTTTCAAGACATTGTTAAACATCGGGGGCTTGGGCGCTGTTGGCGCAGTTTCCTATCCTGTGATTGAGTTTATGGATCCGCCAAAATCCGGCGAACCAAATGTGAGTTCTATTAAAGCGGGCAAGACTTCTGAGTTTGAATATGGGAGCGCTCGCATTCTTAAATTCGGCAGAAAACCTGTAATCTTAATTCGTGAAAAGAGCGGTGAATTCCACGCTCTATTTGCGACATGTACTCATTTAGATTGCATTGTTCAGTATCGAAACGATACCAATCAAATTCTATGCGCCTGCCATAATGGCGTTTTCGATTTGAAAGGACGGAATGTATCCGGTCCACCGCCAAAGCCTTTAACCGAGCTTGCAGTCAACATATTAAATGATGAAATAATTATATCAACTTCATAGAGTAAATTATGAAAAACATGTTGGGACCTAAATTCTTTCTCTGGCTTGATGGCAGGTATAATCTTGAACCAATAAAAAATCTTATTTTACATAAAAAGGTTCCGGTTCATAAACATACTCTTTGGTATTACATGGGTGGAGTAACGTTATTTTTATTTTTTATTCAGTTGGCTACGGGAATTCTGTTACTTATGTATTACCAGCCTGGAGAAAACAATGCTTACGAAAGTCTAAAATTCATTTTAATTAAAGTAAAGTTCGGCTGGCTTATTCGTAATCTCCATGCCTGGTCTGCTAACTTGATGATCTTTTTTGCATTCGTTCACATGTTCAGTGTCTTTTTTACACGAGCTTATAAAAATCCCCGCGAGCTTACCTGGGTTTCGGGTTTTATTCTTCTTGTTCTTGGAATGGCATTTGGTTTTAGCGGATATCTTTTACCATGGAATGAGCTTGCCTTTTTTGCAACAAAGGTCGGAACCGATATTGCCGGGGCGGTACCGTTTGTAGGCGAGGAATTAAAAATAATCCTTCGCGGAGGTGAAGACGTTACCGGAGCAACACTTTCAAGGTTTTTCGGATTTCACGTTGCTATTCTTCCGGCAATATTCACCATATTTTTGATTATTCATTTACTCATGGTTCAAAGGCAGGGAATGAGCGAACCGGAGTTTTTTAAGAATCTGCCTGAAGGGAAAAAGAAATACATCTCCTTCGTTCCTGATTTCGCTATGAGAGATTTTTTCCTTTGGCTTTTAGTATTCTATCTTCTACTTTTTCTTACAGTTTTTTATCAATGGGAATTAGGCTTAAAAGCAAATTCACTTGCATCCGCGCCCGCAGGTATTAAACCGGAATGGTATTTTATGTTCATGTTCCAGTCTCTAAAGATTCTCCCGCCGCATATTTTATTTTTGGAAGGAGAAACTTTTGGAGTTCTTTTCTTTTCTGCCGCAGGATTATTCTGGATGATTATTCCGTTTATTAAATTCAAAAACAAATTATTATCCAAGCAATCATTCATGAGATACTTCGGAATATTAGTAGTGCTATTTATAATAATAATGACCGTTATTGGATACTTAGAATAAGGGAAAAACAATGAAGGTAATTTTTAGAAAGCATAGCATTATTATTTATTCAGCACTGGCTTTTTCCATGATCTTTTTAAATGATTTCATTTCCAAAACGGAAGCAGATTTAGCCATTGAGGATGATAATTGTATTAAATGCCACGTTGAAATTTACTATATGCCGGGTAATTATTCCAAAGAAGATGTGCATTTTCAAAATGGATTGTACTGTTCAGGATGCCATGGCGGAGACCCTTACTCGGATGATGAAGAGATATCAATGAGTGTTTAAAAGGGTTTTGTAGGTATTCCAACAAAAGCCCAGATCCCAAAGTTTTGCGGTAAGCGCCATAGTGATATTGGCTCCCCAGCATGCAACGATTGTCATGGAAATCATGGCGCAATGCCGCGCCCGGTGTAAAATCAATTTCACATGTTTGTGGAACCTGCCATTTGCATAATATGGAGTATTTTGAAAGTTCAGACATGGCTTCGAGTGTAAGTCAAGAAGAATTCCACTCACGTGAAGAATGCCATGGAAATAATAATATTGAAAAGTCATCTGATAATATGATCGGCGAACAAGAAGGATAGCTCTGTTTAGACTGCCACAGTGAGGGAGACGATGGATACGTAACGAGTAAAATGATAAAAACACATTTAACGTCATTAAACTCAATTTATAATTCTGCTGCAGTTCGGCATTTTGATGTAGTTAATAAAGGAATGAATGATGAGGATATTGCGTTTAAACTTCAGGAATCCAGGCAAAAACTTATTGAATCCAGAACCGCGCTTAATTCCTTTAACGTTGAGTCCACTCCGAAAAACCCCAAACGGGTTAAAACCCGTTTGGGAAAGTTTGTTTTTAGCTTGTTATCCCCACGTTAAAACGTGGGGTTAATAACAATATGACTTTTCAGAGTGGACTCAACGTTGATAAAGTAAAAGAAAAAACGGATGAAGAAATTGCGTTAGCAAGCGAATCAATTAAACTGGCTAATATGGAAATTGAGGAGTATGATTATCGAAGAAAATGCTTTCTTGATAAATTGCATCTACCGGGCAAGCGCTTATAACCGGGCAGCGGTGATTTTTTTGAACAATATTCAGATCGTACTTCTACCATAATTTTCCTCAAAGTGTATTAAATTTGTACAGAGTTTGATGTTTCGCATTCTCATAGGATTCAGAAAAATTTTATATGAATCTGTTTTCTAAAAACCTTATTTTGTTATCACTTTATAATCATAATAGGAACAAGATGCCTTTTACACTTCAAATTGGGGATGCGGCAAAAGACTTCAATCTTCCCGCAACCGACGGGAATACATATTCTTTAGATAACTTCGAAGATTCAAAATTTCTTGTAATATTTTTTACATGCAATCACTGTCCATATGTAATCAATTCTGACGAGATTACCCGAAAAACTGTGGAGAAATATTCAGAACTAAGATTCAAATTCGTGGGAATAAATTCGAATAGTAAAAATACTTACGCGGATGATAATTTCGATCACATGGTTGCCAGAATGAACGAAAAAAAATTCCCTTGGCTGTATCTTTATGACGAATCACAAGAAATTGCTTTTAGTTACGGCGCGTTAAGAACACCGCATTTTTATGTCTTTGATCAAAACAGAAAGCTGGTTTACACAGGCAGAGCGGTTGACAGTCCCAGAGATCCAGCCAAAATTACTGTGAACGATTTAGAAAATGCAATGGATGATTTATTAGGCGGGAGAAATGTTAGAACTTCTTTAACAAATCCAATTGGCTGCAATGTTAAGTGGGATGGTAAAGATCCTCACTGGATGCCAGCCGACGCTTGCGATTTAGTTTTTTAGTCTATCAAATTAATTAATAGTTTATTTGAGGTTGACATGAGTGAAAAAGTAGAAATTGTTGAAAGGGAACTGACGTATACTTTAGAAGTTAATGAGAATGCTCAGATGTGGAAATTGCCAAAGATAATTGGTCAATCTTACAGGAGCATTATGGATTATTCGTCAAAGAAAAACAATGAGATTACCGAAGCTCCCTTCGTTCGATATCTGAATATTAATTGGGAGGAAATGGAAAAAGACAGTAAAATCGTTATGTTCATGAAAATGTTCAGCAGAAAATGGAATATGCTTATTGGATTTCCACTTAATAATAAACTTGATGGTGAAGGAAAAATTGAAGCGGGAATGATTCCAGCCGGAAGATATTTGAAATCCATGCACCGTGGTCCATATCAAAAGGTTGGCGATACTTATAAGGCAATGCAATCCTTCGGAAAAAAAGAGAGTCTTCAGTTTAAAGGGGAATCGATAGAATTCTACTTAAACGATCCTCAGATTACAAAGAAAGAGGATCTAGAAACAATTGTATTAATTCCATTAAAGTAGTTTAACTCAAGAAAAAAAAGTTATAGGACGCTGCTCAATAAAATGATGACAAAAAAATAGGACTCATTCTCGGGATTCTGCTTTCCTGCAATATTTTTATATCGTCCAATTCCGAATAATAAAGCAATGATGGTTTCTTTACTATTGTAGCAGCATCTTAAATTGCAGTATTTTTGTTAGTTATACATCACCAAATTCAATAATAATTTTGATGTGTCTATTGACCTGGTTAACATTTCTAAAAAAAAATGAAATTAAATACTTTTAAATCAAAAAATAATCTTAAATATGTTCTTGCAAATCTGAAATAGCAGATGCAAAAATTAAATTAGCATGTATAACTATCTTATTTAAGCAGTTGTTCGCATCCGGCGTACATAATAATCTATAAGTGTGGCAGAATATTTAAAGTAAAAATTACACCAACTGATTTTTTATCTTATTTGAAAAGACTAATTATATTAATAACAGTTGATTTCTAATCATTTTAATTGCATATTCAAATAGTGCATTTTCAGCTTGTTTTTTTTCGAAACAATTAAGGAGGCTTCATGAAAAATTCAATCAATCAATCAATCTAATAGTTGCCTTATTTATAATTTTTAATACTTGTATCATTGGACAACAAAACAGTTTATTGTATGGTAATAAGGAGATAACTTTACAGGTCTACAGTAATGAAGGCAATGATTTAGTAACATTTACACTGCAGCCCATTGGTACTGCTTTTAAATGGGCTCTTACTTGTGATTATTACGTTGAAACCATGAATCCGGCAATACATGTAATTACTGGGAATAACATTGGCAGCAATTATTACTATGCAATCGATAATCCACCAAACTATAGTTTACCTGATAATTTTAAATTTTTATTAGGTCTTAACGAAATTAAAGTAGAAGTTGGAGGTTCAGAGCCTAACATTAATTATTTTCACTGGGATGTTAGGGATTGTCAATATTATTCCCCTATTTGTAATTTGGCTCCATCCGCCGATATTACACTTAGATATGATAGAACAAATAATGATATTTGGTATTTCCCACGTGGGACAACTAACACAGAAGAGCCGAGTGAAGAAAATGGTTGGGAGCTTGTTAATGGTGAAACAAAAAATGCTTGGGATAGAGTCGGATTAACACATTGTCCACTTACCCCTGAAACTCCTACGGGATTTATACTTAACGGAAATGCAGGTTCAAATCCAATTTTGTCATGGAATCAAAATACTGAACTAATGTTAGATGGGTATAAGCTTTATCAATCGATCAATGGGAGTTCATTTACTCACTTAGTTACACTTGGTAAGAATACTACTTCTTACGTAGATATTGGAATAGTAATTGGAAATAAAAAAACTGATCCATGGGTGTGTTATAGACTAACTGCATTTGGAAGAGCTGATAACGAATCAGACCCAACTCTTAGCAAATGTACTAGAGCTGGTAGTATAAATAAAGAAATAGTATTTTTTGAGATAAGTAATGAAATATTAAATTCCAAACTTATTGAACCATTCCCAAATCCGTTTAATCCCAAAACAAATATAGGTTTTATTGTAGCCGAAGACGGGGATGTGCAAATTTCAATTTTTAACCTACTAGGTGAACAAGAGAAGATATTAGTTAATGAATATAAATATAAAGGTGAATATCAAATATCGTTTGATGGCTCTCAGCTTGCGAGTGGAAATTATTTGTTAACTTATAAAATTAATGACTATTTAGAATCAAAATTAATTACTTTATTAAAGTAGAATAGAGGTGTGAAATGAAAACATTTTTTACGATTTTATTAGTATCACATACATTATTAATTACTGCCCAAGATTTAGATACCACAGCTATAAATGTAAAACGTATATTTTTACCAATGGTAAATGATGGGAGCATTGGTAGTGTGATGAGCGGCGTTCTTTTTGACAGTATTGGGATTATGTATTCATCGGGGTTTCTTTTATCTGGAAAATCTAGTGATTCTGTTTGGAGTAATGGTGTGTTTGACTCAGAAAGGATACACGATTATTATCCGGGGAAATATTCTGAAGTCCAACATAATGTAAATAATAAATTTTACGAACTTAGTTCTGCTGATCCTGAATTTGGAAATAGTTGGATAGAATGGAAAGATGCAGTTGAGTTAGGAGCATATTTTTATGACGGTGATAATGATGGATTTTATAATCCAATAGATCTGAATGAAAATAATAGGTGGGATTCAACAGAAGATCGACCTGATCTATTAGGTAATTATACAAATTGGACAATATTTAGTGATAAAGTTCCAAATTCAGATAGACAATACAATGGCGCGGGTCAACCTCAAGGTATTGAAGTTAGGCAGACTGCGTTCTCTTATCATTTAGAGGGAACTGAAATCTTAAATAATACTGTCTTTTTTAGATATGTAATAGAAAATGTAGGCAATATAGAGAAAATAGATTCTGTCTATTTTGGGTTCGTTATTGATCCCGATATTGGAAATTATGATACCGATTTAATCGGGTCTGATCCGTTATTAAATAGCGTATATGGTTACAAACGAAAAGCAGACAAAGAATATTACTTTGGTTCAACCCCTCCTTCATTATTTGTTAGTTTACTTCAAGGTCCAATAATTGCAGCAAGCCTTGATGATAATAGTTATATAAGGAGAGGAGAACTTCTAGGCGAAACAATTTCGAGTGGAAGAAAGAACCTTGAAATGACCAGTTCATTTGCATTTAGACGATATGATTTATCAAGTTTAGAAATGCAGAAAGTTATCCGAAATATTTTAATCGGGGGAATGTATCCTGGAGGTGATAGTTCCATTGCTGTTGGGAATTATGCTTTTGGTAATGGAGAGACGCTTGGAAATGCTGCAGATACAATTTCACCATATTTTTTGTTTTCAGGAGATCCGGTAACCGGAAATGGCTGGTTAAATATATTCGAGACAGATTGGCGAATGTTAGGATCTGTTGGTCCATTTAATCTGGAAAAAAATAAGCCTCAAGAAATAATATTAGCATATATTTTTGGCAGAGGAGATAGTCCGTTAAATTCTGTTGCAGTAGCTAAAGATTATGCAAAAGCGGTAATAAAGTTTTATGAGAGCAATTTTTCAGAGCTTCCCGTTAGCGTTGGGCAAAAAGAGCAAAAAAATATTCCAGAAAAATTCATCTTGGAGCAAAACTTTCCAAATCCCTTTAATCCGATAACTTTAATTGAGTATTCAATACCCCAAAATATTTTGTTTGATGGAGCAAATGTTACAATAACTGTTTATGATGCTCTGGGAAGGGAAATTTCTACTTTATTGAACTTAGAGCAAAAACCAGGTTTATACAAAATTGAGTTTGATGGGTCAAATTTAGCAAGTGGGGTTTATTATTATCAGTTTAGAGCCGGCGATTTTATTCAGACAAAAAAAATGATTCTTCTCAAATAACGACAAATGTTGCCTCAGCAATTACTAATTTGCGGACATATACTGAGGCAGCTATGAATTTAATAGAGACAATTTTAAAAAGAGAGCTGGTAAAAAGTTGGGATAGAGAGTTTCGTAACGAATCAATCGAATTTTATTTAAACGATCCTCAGAATACAAAGAAGGTGGATTTAGAAACCATTATATTGATCCAGCTAAAATAATTAATAAAAATAGCTGTTCACTAAAATTTATAAGAACACTCTTCTTAAAACATTATGATTAAAAAAGTTGGATTACTATTCGGTATAATAATTTTCTGTGTCATTATTTTTTCTCCTCATCCTGAATCTCTAACTGAAGCTGGCTGGTTTACAATAGCTTCGGCTTCTTTAATGGCAGTATTTTGGATTACGGAAGCTATTCCAATTTCAATCACTGCACTGCTTCCTCTTGTTTTATTTCCGATTCTTGGAATTGCCGATATTAAAAGCGCTTCTCAACCATACGCAAATCCTGTAGTGTTTTTATTTTTGGGTGGATTTTTATTAGCGCAGGCAGTTCAAAAATGGAATTTGCATAAAAGAATTGCTCTGACAATTGTTAGATGGATTGGCTTCAATCCGAGAAATATTATTTTTGGTTTTATGCTGGCTTCTTCCTTTTTGAGTATGTGGATAAGTAATACGGCAACAGCTTTAATGATGCTTCCGATTGCATTATCGGTAATTCATTTCATCGGAGAAAAAAGTAATGATGATTCACCTGAGTTTAAAAATTTCTCCATAGCTCTTCTTTTGGCAATAGCTTATTCGTGCAGCATCGGCGGGATTTCAACTCTAATCGGAACTCCGCCAAATGCATTTATGGCAGCGTTTATGAATGAGCATCATGGAATAGAAATTGGCTTTGCCGAGTGGATGATGATTGGTATTCCATTTTATGTAATCGCTCTTCCAATCGCATATTTTTTGCTAACTCGAATCGTTTTTCCAATCTCAAATAAATTATCGGGCAGCAAAAGTGTAATTCAAGAAGAAATTAAAAAACTAGGAAAAATTACGACAGAGGAGAAAAGAGTTCTTCTCATTTTTTCACTCGTAGCATTGTTTTGGATTATTAGACCTTTAGCAGCCGACTTCATTCCAGGAATAGATGATACCGTTATTGCTATGCTTGGCGCGGTGCTGCTATATTTTATTCCGGCAAATAAAAATGGAAAATTACTTGAATGGGATGATCTTGACAAAATCTCATGGAGTATTCTCATCCTTTTTGGAGGCGGTTTAACTCTGGCGTCTGCAATTCAGGAAAATGGCGTTAGCGCATGGATTGGAAATATCATCTTGCAAGATTCCGAAATGCCAAAAATATTGATGATTTTTCTCCTAACCGGCTCGATTATATTTCTAACAGAATTAACGAGCAATCTTGCTACAACTGCTGCCTTCATTCCAATTATTTATTCTGTTGCAATCGGACTGAATATTCATCCCTTAGAGTTTATTATTCCAGCTACAATAGCAGCAAGTTGCGCATTTATGCTTCCTGTAGCTACACCGCCAAATGCAATAATTTTTAGTTCACAGATGATTTCAATTCAGCAGATGAGCCGCGCAGGTCTTGTTTTTAATGTGGTGTTTTTATTTGTTACAGTGATGCTCACATCTTTTTTAGGGGGAATTGTTTTTGGATTTTAATTATTGAGTCCACTCTGAAAAGTCATATTGTTATTAACCCCACGTTTTAACGTGGGGATAACAAGCTAAAAACAAACTTTCCCAAACGGGTTTTAACCCGTTTGGGGTTTTTCGGAGTGGACTCAATTGTTGATTAAATAAAATGAATTACCGCTTGGTAAATACGCAAATTATTTTACTCAATACTTTTTATTCAGTTAAAATAAGGGTAAAATTGCAAATCCAATTTGGAACAAGAGTAAATGAAATCGCTTTAATTTTTAAATCAGGTTTTTTAATGACTTATAATCTAATTACACGATCCAATTATTTATTACTGACGCTAGTATTCTTTTTTATTCTACTTGTAAGTTGTGATCAGGAAGTTTCTGTTTCCCCCGAAGAAGAAATTCCACCTACAGGGAAGTTGTTTATCAATTCAACTCCATCAAATTATAAAATATATGTTGATGGAAAAAACACCGGCAGGGTTACTCCGGATTCAATATCATGGATGGAAGAAAGAGAGTATTCAATTGTACTGAAAAAAAGATTGTGGAGAGATACAAGTTTTGTTATGTCTGCCAATGAAGAAAAAAGGGTTGATACTCTAATTGATTATTATAAAAATCCATCTATGAACGGAAGCGTTTACTTTACTTCTGCTCCAAGCAGCGCTTCAATAATTTTTAGTGATTCTCTTCTGCAGGGGAAAACTCCATTCACTTTGCATGGCATACTGCCTGGGAGATATGATATAGTCTACAAACGAGCAAGCCATAGGGATGCTAAATTTGTTGTTGAAGTACAAAGCCAAAAATTGAGCGTCGCGACTTATCAATTGAGAGATACTTCTTTATGGGTTGATTATTATGAGCATAATTCCGATTTACCCTCAAATTCGCTTTCGGGCATTACGGTTGATAAAAATAATGTAAAGTGGATTAGCACATTAGACAAGGGAATCATCACTTTAAATGGCTCGCAGTATACTGTTCTCAATACTTCAAATTCTGGGCTGCCTAGCAATAGAATCAATTGCATTGTTGTTGATGGTAATAATAAAAAGTGGATTGGCACAGAAAAGGGTTTAGCTGTTGTTGATGGAAGTTCATGGACTGTTTACAACACGTTGAACAGTGTGCTTCCAACAAATAATGTAACTTCTGTTGAGATGACCGAAACTAATGTAATATGGATTGGAACTTCTAATGGTATCGTGCGTGCAGGCGGGAGTGATTGGAAGGTTAGGAATTTTATTGAACCTTCCGGTGAGCCTTTAACAATTTCTGATATTCAATTTCAAAATGACAGATATCTTTGGATTGGGACTACCGCATACGGAATGTATTATTTTAACGGGAAACATTTTTTTGATCTAATTAATTGGGATTCAGCGTGGTTTAACAAAACGGACTTTGAAAAAACTCCTACTCAAAATATTTCCTCTATGAGCATTGATAGTAAAGGAAATTTATGGACTGCATACAATTTCGATTTTGTAATTATTCCAATATCTCCGGGAAACACTATTGCCAGAAAAACCAAACTCGGCGGTATTTCTTTTTTTAACGGAATCTCATGGTTGTCCGATTCATTTTTAAACGCTTCAGAAAAAGCAAACTCCGTTTACATTGATAATAAAAATTTCGTGTGGTTTTGTACCGGCAAAGGATTATATAAATACAGTTCGATCAATCTTAAAACTCCTTATACAAAGCTCAATTCGGGTCTAACTAATGATGATGTTACCGGTATTGTAAAGGATGCCGATAATGTTTTTTGGATTACAACGTTGGGCGGCGGCTTGAATAAATATAAAGGAGACCGCTAGTTGTTACTTTGGATAATATGGATTTATAATTTTCGTTTTATTCTTTTCTTCCACAAAAGAACAACCTGATGAAATTGATGAATTTTATTATTTTCTTTTCGATCGTAATTCTTTTCTTAACTCTTGTCCATTTTTATATCATCTCAAAAGGATTGCAGGTAATTCCAGCCGATTCTTCATTTAGAGTACTTTTTATTTTTGGAGTAATATTCCTTGCTTCTTCATTTTTAATTGTACGAATTATTGAACGATTTTATTCATCAATCCTCACTGATATCCTAATTTGGATTGGAGCATTTTGGCTTGGCATTATGGTATTCATCCTCCTGCAATTATTGCTGATTGATGCATTCAGATTGTTTTTTTATTTAGCGGGCGTAAAGAAATACCCATCTGTTTTTGGAATGGAATTAAAAATCGCTCTCGCTATTCTGATAATGATAGTGAGTTTAAGCGCTGGGATTATTGGGTTATACTTCAATCGTAGTACAGTTATTAAAAAATTAGAATTAGAGATAAATAAAAATGCAGGCGATCTTTTGCATCTAAACATTGCCGTGGCATCTGATATACATTTGGGAACACTAATAAATAATTCCTTTCTGGAGAAACTGGTAAATAAGATCAATAAGTTAAATGCCGACATTATTTTATTACCAGGTGATATTATAGATGAAGATTTGACTCCTGTAATTAAAAAAAATCTTGGAGAGAATCTTAAAAATCTAAAATCAAAATACGGCGTGTATGCTGTTACCGGCAATCACGAGTATATTGGCGGAGTTATAACTGCAAAAGAATATTTAGTTGATCATGGAATAAATATTTTGGAAGATTCCGCTGTTTTGATTGACAATAGTTTTTATGTCGCCGGAAGAGAGGATTATTCTATTTCGAGTTTTACAAATGGAAAAAGAAAACCATTGAGTGAAATTCTAGACTCGGCAGATTTTTCTTTACCCGTGATATTACTTGATCACCAGCCGTTTCATTTGGAAGATGCAATGAATCATGGAATTGATTTGCAGCTATCCGGTCATACACATCACGGACAAATTTGGCCGTTTAATTATATAACTGAAAAAATTTACGAATTAAGCTGGGGCTATAAGCAAAAGGGGAATACGCATTATTATGTCTCGTGCGGTGCGGGCGGCTGGGGCCCTCCTATTCGGTTAGGCAGCCGTTCGGAAATCGTTCAAATAAAATTATCGTTTAATGGAATTAAAGGAGTTCAACATGAATAGATTTGTAATAATTCTTTTATTTATTTCCTCTGCTGTAATAATTGCTCAAGAAAATAAATTTGGAACATATTATAATCAACGGAAAACATTATTTGAATCGTTACCTGACGATAAAAATGAAATCATATTTTTAGGTAACAGCATCACGGACGGCTGCAATTGGAGCGAATTGTTTCCGGATAAGAAAATTAGAAATCGTGGAATAAGCGGTGATGTAACTGAAGGCATACTTTTTCGCTTGAACGAAATCACAGCCTCAAAGCCGGATAAAATATTTCTCATGATCGGAGTGAATGATTTGGCGATTGGATTAACGCCGGACTCGCTTCTTATAAATTATAGAAAAATACTTCAGACGGTAAAAAGAGAGACGCCTAAGACAAAACTATTCGTACAAAGTGTTTTGCCTGTGAACGAGGGCTTTGGAAAATTTGCAAATCATGTTACTAAAAGTAATTCGGTCCTCATTGTTAATGAAGGATTACAAAAACTCGCGCACGAAATGAATTACTCTTACCTTGATTTATATTCATCATTCGCGGACGAAAACGGAGTTCTTAAACCTGAATTTACGAATGACGGTCTTCACCTTACCGGTGCTGGTTACATGCTCTGGAAATCTCTTATTGAAAAATACGTTTATGATTAGTGTTGATGATAGGACAGGAAATATTACGGAACATTAATCCACGAGTTACATCTAAAAGTCCAAAAAAGAGATTGAAATGGAATTCAAAGTAAAAGGGCAGGAACTACTGAAGAAAATAGAAGAACTAATTCGGCAAGGCAATGTCCGCAGAATAATTATAAAAGATTCCAACGGAAAAACATTCATTGAAATTCCGCTTACCTTCGGCGTTATCGGTGTCCTCGCCGCTCCGGTTGTTACTGCAATAGCCGCGCTCGCCGGCGCAGTCGCAAATTTTACTATTGAGATAATAAAAAATGATGACATAAAAGACGCTGATTTTGTTGAGGTTAAGGAAGATTGAGGGGAGGATTAGGATTAAGATTAAGATTAGGATTAAGATTAAGATTAGGATTAAGATTAAGATTAGGAT
>JAHJTX010000073.1 GCA_018829545.1 Bacteroidota bacterium
CATGCGCCCAGCCAAGTTTAACAGATTCTTCGGGTGATTCATTATTCAACATTCCATAAATCAATCCGGATGCAAAACCATCTCCTCCGCCTACGCGATCAAGAACGTCAAGCTCGCATGTAGGCGCCGTGAATGTTTCTTCGTTAATCCATGCAACAGCACTCCAGCTATGTTTGTTAGTGCTGTGTACTTCGCGGAGAGTTGTAGCAACAACTTTAATATTAGGGCGCTTTGCAATTACATTATTTATCATTCCGAAGAATGAAGTCGGATCGAGTTTTGACTTTGATTCAACTTCAGGACCGGGCACTCCCAATCCTTTCTGCAAATCTTCTTCATTACCAACTAGAACATCAACATTTTCAACAATACGGCTGATAACTTCCACAGCTTTATCTTTACCTCCCCAAATGCTCCATAATTTTTCGCGGAAGTTAAGGTCGAAACTAGTAACAGCGCCGGCTTTCTTTGCTGCTTTCATTCCTTCAATAATTAATTCACCTGTAGTTTCCGAAAGCGAAGCAAATATTCCACCGCTGTGAAACCATTTAACGCCGCCTGCAAAAATTGAATCCCAATCAAAATCACCTGGTTTAAGATATGATGCGGCTTCATTTGAGCGGTTATAAAATACAACTGGGGCGCGCACTCCTCTGCCCATATCGCTGAATACAGTCGCCATATTGGGTCCGTTCACGCCGTTATGTTCAAATCTTTTATAATACGGTTTAACGCCCATTGCTTTAACTCTTTCGGAAATCAAATCCCCGATCGGATAATTCACCATTGCAGTTGCGATAGCTGTATTCATTCCGAAGCAATCGGCTAAATTTGCAGCGACGTTAAACTCGCCGCCGCTAACGTGTATTTTGCACTCGGTTGCTTTGCGGAATGGAATAATACCCGGATCAAGGCGGTTTACCATTGCACCTAGTGAAAGTAAGTCGAGATCAGCTTTTGGAAGTATCTCTAAATTTTTGCCCATTACATAATCCTCTTATTTATTTCTAATACATATTTTTATACGCCGGAATAAGCATTAAATCCGCCGTCAACTGGAATAACAACGCCCGTTACAAATTTTGATACATCGGAAAGCAAATAGAGCGTTGTTCCAACTAGATCTTCCGGTTCGCCAAATTTTCCCATTGGTGTTCCATTAATAATTTTCTGCCCGCGCGGAGTTAGTTCATTAGTTTTTTCGTCAACTAATAAAAATCGATTTTGATTGGTGAGAAAAAATCCCGGCGCAATAGCATTTACACGTACATTCATTTTAGCAAAGTGAACAGCGAGCCATTGGGTAAAATTATTTATTGATGATTTAGCCGCTGAATAAGCTGGAATTTTTGTCAACGGTCGGAAAGCATTCATCGAAGAAATATTTAATACAACGCCTGACTTACGAGTTACCATTTCTCGTCCAAAAACCATTGTGGGCAGTAGAGTACCCAAAAAATTAAGATCAAATACTTTTTGGAATCCTTCGATTTCCAATCCAAAAAAAGTCTCATCAAGCGCGGAAACATTTTCCTCAGTAATAAACTCATGTTTGGTAGTCGCTTTGGGTGAATTTCCACCAGCGCCGTTAATAAGAATATCAACCGGACCGAGTTTATCGATAATGATTTTTTGTGCGCTTTGCAGAGAAGCTTTATCAAGAACATTTGCCTCCACAGCAATAACTTCGGCTCCTGTCTCCTGTTTAACAATGTCGGCAACTTTTTCTGCGAACTCAATTTTTAAATCGAGGATAGCAATTTTTGCTCCCACGCTTCCAAGCCCTTTTGCAAGTGACGCCCCGATCACTCCGCCGCCGCCGGTTAGCACGCAAACTTTATTTTTTAAATCAGCGAATGAATAATTTTCCATTAGAACCTACTATTAATAATATTTATTTTGATTTCGTCTTATCTTAATTTCCTTTACAACCGGTAAGCTTTCTTCACTAAATTATATGAAAGATCAACTATTAATTTTTTCGCTTCATCAACAGAAATAATGTGCTGTGCCGTTAATTGCGCCAAATAATTTGAATCAATTCTACGAGCTAAATCGTGTCGGGCAGGAATTGAAACAAAAGCGCGTGTGTCATCATTAAATCCAACCGTATTGTAGAATCCTGCAGTCTCAGTGGTCATCTTTCTGTATCTCATCATTCCTTCAATGCTATCATGGAACCACCAAGCCGGTCCAAGTTTAACTGCGGGATAATGACCAGCCAAGGGCGCTAACTCGCGAGAGTAAGTAGATTCATCCAAAGTAAATAAAATTAGCGAGAGACTCTTATCATTCCCATATTTATTGAGCAACGGCTTCAAATTATTTGTAAAATCTACTCTCTCCGGAATATCGCACCCTTTATCCGCGCCAAACTTTTCAAAAATTACTTCATTGTGATTTCTACGCGCACCTGAGTGAATCTGCATAACCAAGTCATCTTCTAAACTCATTTCGGCAAATTTTATTAGCATATATCCGGTAAATTTCTCCGCGTCAAATTTGTCTGATTTGCCGTTAAGCGCTCGCTTAAAAATTGATTTCACTTCGTACTCGGGCAAATCAATTGTATAGACTGAATTAACGCCGTGATCAGATGAAACGGCGCCGAACTTAATAAAGTATTCACGGCGGTCTTTCAATGCTTTTAAATAACTATCGAAGTCCGTGATTTCGTATCCCACTGATTCTGAAAGTAAATTTAAGTTATCCAGCCAGTTTGATTTGGAAATATCCACCACCGCATCAGGCCGGAAGCACGGAATAATTCTTGCATCCCAACCGGAGTCAATGATTGCTTTATGATGTTCAAGGTTATCACTTGCAGCATCGGTTGTCGTTAGAACTTCAATATTGAATTTCTTATACAAATTTCTGGGTAAATATTCCGGTGTATTAAGTTTTGCAATTATGCTGTCATAAATTGATCGTGCATTTTGCGAATTCAATTTTTCATCGATACCAAACACAATGTTGAATTCATAATCCAACCAAACTCCCGTTGGTGTTCCGGCAAATAGAAAATAATTATCTGCAAAAATCTGCCATATCTTTCTTGGATCAGATTCTACTTTGGAGCCGTCAAGTCTTGGAATCCCCAGATTTTCCAGAGGAATTCCTTGTGAATAGAGCATTCTAAAAATGTAATGATCAGGAATTATAAATAACTCAGCGGGATTTGGGAATGGTAAATTATCCGCAAATATTTTCTGCTCAACGTGTCCGTGAGGGGAAATAATTGGCAAATCCTTCACCCAATGGAATAATTCGCGTGCGATCTCTCTAACATTTGGATTAGGATCAAAAAATCTGTCTTCGTGCAATTTGAACATATCAGTCAATTCTTATTTTAAGTGGGTTATTCAGTTCATCTAATTGTTGATTTAAATATTCATAAAAATCTTTTTCGGTTTTAATGCCGTTTTTTTCTTGTTCCCAAGCAGCGCCGAAATAGTAAGTTAGTTCGTTGCTATTTGCTCGTAGAACAACTAAATGATTTACATCATCTTCAGTTAACTCGACCAAGTTTTCGTTTTTATAAAATAAAACTATTCCAAGCATATCATCGGCAAGGGATTGCTTTCCATATAAAGCAATATAATTCCATGCTCCGCTGCTCTCAGAATTGGTATAAACAGTGTTCTCGTACTTCGCAAGACCAGTTGCTAATTTTGCCGGACTATTATTAAATACCGCTCGATGCTTCGTTAATCTGGAACCGGCATTTATTGAATAATTTGATTCGACATTATACTTACTCACCCCGGAATCCCAGCGATAATATTTAGTTTTAATTGTCGCGGTAACCGGTCCGTTCTCTTTAATTACGCAAACAACGGAATCTGTTTTTGAAATTTTAACGACTTCCCCATTTTCATAACTAGCTAAAGTGCCAATGCCCAAACTAGTTCCTACTTTGAAAATATCCATTCCCCAGTCTGCCATTTCGTGATAACTGTCGTTTTGTGCTTCAAGTGATTTACTTCCAACTTGTTTTAAAACCAAATCCGTAGTTTTCTTACCGAATATATCATTGGAATTTCTCCAGTCTAAATAGAAACGGTAGCCAACCTTTTCCGATTCCCAACCGGGACCTTCATACTTGAACAACGCATCATGATCTTTGTGGATTGCAGGTACAGTAATCGAATCAACATTTTTATAATACCCGCCGCTGAACTTACCTTTTGTGTAAGTGTAATCTTCTTTTCGAGCAACTTCTGCATATACTCTTGATTTGAATTCAGGTTTACTCTCACCAAAAGATAAAATCGAAACTGTGTATTCCTTTGTTTTGAGTCCAGCAAAATTATCAGTGAAAATTAATACATCCGGTTTCCCGTCACTGTTATTATCAATCATTTGAAATGGGATGTGTTCCTCATTCAGAAATAAGCATAATTGAGAATAATCTTCAGAGCCTAACCGAATGCTGATTTCGCTCAACGGAACTTCGATAAGAGCATCCGTTCTTGCTGCATCAATTGGGTTCGATACAGAAACCGATACTTTGTTGATAACTTGCATATTACACGCCGAAAAAATCACTGCTAGAAAAAATAATTTTAAATTTTTCATTTTAACCTCAATACCCAAAAAATTGTGGAATGTATAAACTTAATACAGGTAAATATGTAACAAATAAAAGAGTGATAATCATTGCAATAAACATTGGGATGAGTGGTCTTATCACTTTTGTAATTGGAAGATTTGCGACCGAACAGCCGACAAATAAAACACTTCCAACCGGCGGAGTGCACAATCCAATACTGAGATTCATTACCATTACAATTCCGAAATGAATCGGGTCAATTCCTAATTGAATTGCTACCGGTAAAAAGATTGGCGTAAAAATTAAGACTGCAGGAGTCATGTCCATAAAAACACCGACAAATAGCAGCACTAAATTAATGATCATCAAGATCACGATTTTGTTATTCGATAAGGCAATGAGCGTTTCCGCAACTGTCTGCGGAATGTTTTCATAAGCCATCACCCACGACATTGCCATTGATGTTCCCACGAGCAGCATTACAATTGCTGTTGTTGCTGAACTATTCAACAGAATCTTTGGAAGGTCTCTTAATTTTACTTCTTTATAAATAATCACGGAAAGGATTAAAGCATACAATACCGCTACTGCAGACGCTTCAGTAGCAGTAAAATAACCTGCGACTATTCCCCCAATTACAATAATTATAAGAAGCAGACTGGGAATTGCATCCAAGAATTTTTTTACTGCATAGCCAAATGTAAAATCGATACTTACTTTGTATTTGTGTTTTTTTGCATGAAATCCTGCGACAATCATTAGCGATAAACCGAGAAGTATTCCGGGAATATAGCCTGCCAAGAAAAGCGCTGCAATAGAAACGCCTCCGCTTGCAAGGGAATAAACAATTAAAATATTACTCGGCGGTATAATCATTCCCGTAGTTGCCGAAGTGATATTTACCGCTGCGGAAAATGATTTGTCGTACCCCTCTTTTTCCATTACAGGAGTCATGAATCCTCCAATTGCAGAAGCCGCGGCAACTGCAGAGCCGGATATCGCGCCGAAAAGCATAGCCGCCATGATATTTACAAATGCAAGTCCACCAGGAAGTTTACCAACCAATATTTTTGCAAAATCAATAAGTCTCCGCGCTATTCCGCCGTGATTCATTAATTGCCCCGCGAGTATAAAAAACGGAATCGCGAGCAATGCAAAACTATCAATTCCGGTAGCCATTCTTTGTGCAACAGTAGTAAAAGACGGAACAGAATTAATGCTTAGCATCATCGTGAGCAAACTGGAAATTCCGATACTGAACGAGATTGGAACTCCTAAAGACAGAAGAAATAAAAAAGTTAATACCAGAACTAAAATTTCATAAATCTCCATCGTTATCTCTTATTGCGCCTGTTTTAGTTGGTTGATAGATTTAACTAAATGATACACAGAGTAAAAAATTATCACCGCGCCGCTCAACGGAACAACGCTATACACATAACCCAAAGGAATTTGAAGCGCGGCGGAAATTTGTTCGAGATGCAGAGTGATAAATACCAATCGCACACCTCCAATAACCATCACGGTGAGAGCAAAAAATAATATCGCCAATTGAATAAAATTTTCCAGAATGAACTTGCGTTTCCCTTTTAGTTTGCTTGGAAGCAGGTCAATAGCTAAATGCATTTTTTGTCCGGCTACATATCCCGCTCCAAGAATTCCAATCCAGATCAGCAGATACCTCGCCAATTCTTCAGTGAACGAACTTGGATTCTGAAGAATGAATCTCGAAAATACCTGCCACAACACATTGATAGTCATAACTGCCATCATGAAAACGAGCATCCATCTTAATATGGAATCTATTACGAATTTTATTTTTTCCAGAATCATTTTAATTCCTTTATTCTTTGAATGAGACTGTAGATGCGTTCATCGGATTTATATTCTTCAATTAACGGTTTAACTTTTTCTTCGAACGGCTTTTTATCGGGATAAATTACTTCCACTCCGGCTTTTATAACTTCTTCCAACGCTTCGTCAGATGCCTTCTTCCACAAAGTTTTTTGGAATTCGTAAGATTCATCGGCGGCTTCTTGCAGCCATTTTTGCTCCTGTGCGGTTAGGTCTTCCCAAACAATTGTAGAAATTAATAAAACATCCGGTACGGAAGTATGCTCATTGAGAGAATAATATTTGCAGACTTCATAATGGCGGGATAAATAAAAACTTGGAGGATTATTTTCTGCGCCGTCTACAACGCCCTGTTGTAATGCGGTGTATAATTCGCCCCACGAAATGGGGGTTGCAGAGCCGCCGAGTGTATTAACAAGTTTAACCGAAGTTGCGCTTTCCTGAGTTCGGATCTTTAAACCAGCTAAATCTGCAGGTGTAACTATTGGTTTTTCTTTTGTGTAAAAACTTCTGCTTCCCGCATCATAAAAACATAGTCCTCTTAGCCAGTATTGCTGAGTAGCCAATAATAATTCTTTGCCAATTTCTCCTTCGAACATTTTGAACTTGTGCGCTTCACTCCGGAACATAAACGGCAGCGAAAAGACTTTGTGTATTGGAGCAAATCCTTCTAACACGGACGATGAAACTTTTGTCATTGCCAGACTTCCAATCTGCAAAAGTTCGAGGCATTCACGCTCTGTTCCGAGCTGCTGGCTTGGGTACACTGCTATTTCTAATTTCCCATTTGATTTTTCTGCAGCTCGTTCAGCTAAATACACCATTGCCTTATGAACCGGATGGGATTGATCGAGACCATGCCCGATTTTCAATTTTCGCACTCCGGATTCAGAAGAGCATGAAATAATTGCGAGCGCTAGAATCGGTAAAACTATAATTTGCGAAAATTTCTTCATCGATCACCTATTTTTTATATCCGCACGAATCGCGAATTACTAAATGAGGTTTTAAAATTGTCCTCTTTCCAACGGGCTGACTATTGATGCGATTATGTACGATTTCCACCGCTAATGAACCAATTTTATCAACCGGCTGATGAATTGTCGTTAAAGGAACGGGCGCATAGTTTGCCGCAATTATGTCATCGAAACCAATTATCGCTATATCTTTGGGTATTTGAAGTCCTGATTCCAAGACAGCCCTTTCAAATCCAATTGAAGCAGAATCGGAATAAATGAATAATGCTTCCGGACGATTTTTTAGTTCCAGAAAATATTTCCCGAATTTCAATCCCGCATCATATCTGTCTTTATCATACTCTTCCTTTTCAAGGTTAAAAACGAATTTTTCCAGAAACGGAATACTAAATTCTTTTAACGCCCTTTTCATGCCTTCCAACCTTTGAGTGCCCAAAAGATTATTGGGACCTGCGTTCAAGAAACCAATATTTTCATAACCCATTTCAACAAAGTGCTTTCCGGCAAGATATCCGCCGAATTCATGATTTGAGCCTATATACCAGTAATCGGGATTATGTATATATGAAAACATTACATACGGAAAGCTCTGCTTGTTTAATTGATCGAGATAGGGAGTTCCGTAATATTGCTGCGAGAGCGAAGCTATAATTAATCCGTCAACCCCAATTTTAACAAAATGCTCTATTTGGCTCTCTTCCCTATCAACGTCGTTACTTGAACTGGATAGAAGCAAATTATATCCAAGCTGATAAGCTTTTTCTTCTAATGAATCAAATATCATTGAGAAAAATGGGTGGCGCAAATTCCGTAAAACAAGCCCAAGTGTTTTATGATTGGAGCGTTCTACTATGTTTTTCTTTTTCTCTGCAACATAGGTTCCTATTCCAACTCTTGAGTATAGCGTGCCGTCCTTAATTAAGTTTGCTACTGCTTTTTTGATGGTTATTAAACTAACATTGAATTTTATGGAAAGAATTTTATTTGAACCCAGCAATTCTCCAGGTTTCAATTCATGAGACGAGATTTTTTGAAGAATTTCCCGTTCAATTTGCTTATATAGTGGAGTTGGGTCACTATGATTGATTTTAAAAGTCATTTTTCACATTATCAGTCATACATGGTATACCTACCATGCTAACTTAAGAATGTAAAGCGACTTTGTCAAGGATTTTTTAGATGATTATTTCTTTCTTTTACTTTTTGCTCTTTTCTTCATAATCAATTTTTCGGCTTTTTCTAAGCTTACTTCTTTTGTTTTCATTTCACAGACAGGGCATCTTCCCTCTTCATCTGTTACTTCCGCGGTGCAAACCATAGGACATTGAAAAACTTTTCCATCTTTGTTTTTATCCATTGCAGATAAACCCATTCCATGTTCGTGTTTTTCCTCAGTCAATTCATGCTTCATTTCTTTTTTCGCACAACATGCTTTTTTCATTCTTCCTTTTTCTTTAGAACATAATAAACAGCAGGAAAAATTGTAAGTTCCAAATTAAAGTACATAAAGACGATTTTTCAAAATTGCTCAGATTTTAATATTATCTAGATAGTACCTATTTTTTTTGTAAAAAATGCGGCGAATCACCCCACTCTCCGTATCCAATTTCTTCATCAATACCCAAAATGCGATTGTCCAGGCAGTCTTTGCATAATTCTCGATCTTCATCTAAGCATGGTTTTTCATCGTATAGTTGGTAATCTTCCCGATACTTAATAGGCGTAAGATTTGGCATAATAATATTTGCACCGGCTTTTAACCCCATCTCTCTCCCAAATGGTTTTAATGCTTGCAGAGCGGTTGTTGAAGCAATATTTACATCTTTCAACAATATTCTTGCGGCAGCAATCATTTTAAGTCCAAGCAAATATATTTCATTTTTCTTATCGCTATAATTATTGTAATAAGATTGAAGAGGAGTATCTGAGCTTACTAAATATGGTCCCATTCCAATCATATCAATGTTGTTTTCCTGGAAAAAAAATAAATCGTCAACCAAATCATTAATAGTCTGATATGGCAAACCTATCATCACACCTGTGCCTACCTGATAACCAATATCTTTAAGAATTTGAAGACATTGTAATCTTCTCTCAAACGAATGATCTGCCGGATGGAGTTTTTCGTAAATGGATTTACTGCTTGTTTCAATTCTTATTAGATATCGATGAGCGCCGGCTCTAAACCAGCGTTCATAAATATCAAATTTCTGTTCACCAAGTGAAAGTGTTATTCCTAACTTACCTGAAGATAGGCGGTGTATTTCTTTTATAATTTTTTCTATGAAATCAACAAAATGCCTGTCCTCCCTTTCTCCGGCTTGAAGGACAATTGAACCGTATTTACTGTCATAAGCCCACATTGCGCTGTCAATAATTTCTTCTTCGCTCATTATATAACGTGCTGCTTTTAGATTGCTTTTTCTTATACCGCAGTAGTAGCAATCCTTTTGGCAGATATTGCTTAATTCGATTATTCCCCTGAAATAAACTTTATTACCAACATATTTAAGTTTAGTCTCATATGCGGAATTGAATAAGCTTTCAGTTTCAGAATTATTACTGTTCAACAATTTCAAGACTTCTTCTCGAGTCATATCTTCCTAAGTACATATTTTCATAAATATTGTGACTTAACATTTTTGTAATTAGTCCCGTAAGGACGATATATTAAAAATAAAGTTACTACTCAGCAGCCACATAAATTGTAATTCAAAATATGCCACAAAGACACGAAGACAC
>JAHJTX010000074.1 GCA_018829545.1 Bacteroidota bacterium
CTTTACCAATTCCTTCAATGCCGTTATGAGCAGAATCAGTACCTTCCACAAACGCTAATTTTTTCTTTGGAAGCAGATCTTGTAACCGCTTACGGTTGTCGTTCTTTCTGCTCTTTTGTAGTGCCAAAACTTTTTTATCAAAAGTCTCTGAGCAAATACAATCTTCAAGATTTCTGCCTTTCAGTTCTTCAAACAAACCATTCTGGTCGTCAATGTGAGCAAGTATGAAAAAATAATCTTTGCCGAAAGCATTTAATGATTCATAAGCTCCTTCAAGGTTCAACTTTGAATTTACATAGGGTGGATTTTCATAGTTTGAGATTCCTAAAAAAGCAGCATCCAAAAATTGTTGAATGTGGTTGGCCCTCTCCGCATTATAAATCCATTCGTCATTGAACACAATTAAAATGTGCAAACCCTTTGCACCATCTTTTACAGAAAACTCCACTCCGGGCAGCATATAAATTTCTTCTCTTTCCGCATTCTTTCGAAGTTCTTTAAATTCTGCAAGGTCAAATTTGTTGTGGTTGGTAATAACTGCAATTCGTATTTCCTCGCTCTTTAATTGCTCGATGTATTTTGTAACATAGGAATTTGGGTCTTCGTTGTATGGAAAAGCATTATCCGCTTTTGTATGTAGATGAAAATCTGCACGAACCCAAGTGGCTCCGTTTTCAAAGATTTTTTTCATTGTATTTCCTACCATGATTTATATCGTCCTAAAATCAATCTCCGTATCACGCATTTGCAACACTGTATTTGTTTTCAGTTGGTCGTTGCCTGTGAAAAGTTTATCAAGTGTTATTACTTTTTGCCTTTTGGTTTCTTAACTTCTAATTTTTTCAAATCATTTTCTAATTCTTTTAAACTATTTTTTTGGTCTATTAATTTTTGTTTTTCTTTATAAAAATCAAACTGTTTTTCCGCTTTTTCATCAGCTAATTTTTTACTTATGCGGCCTGCGTGTTTTAATATTTCCCGTTCGTTAATAGTTAAAATATCATTCAGTTTTTTTATCCAGTCCTTCATATACATTGGCTTTTGTTGCTGTGCCTGTGCCTCTGCAAAAGCAAGATATTGTTCTACTAATAGGTTTAATGCTTTGATTTCTTTTTCCGAAAGATAATTTTTAGAAATGCTTACATCGGTTTTACGAATAGACCCGCCTGGTGCATTTACCCAAGCGGTTAAACCCATTTTGGGCTTATTTGCATTTGTGCGGCTATGTATAATTTCGGCTGCGGTTTGCCCGCTTATTGCCCACAATAATTTATTTTGAATAACGGCAAAAAACTTTTGTGTAATTTCAGTATGACTATCATAATCAATACTGGTGGCATAAATATCTTTTACTTGTTGATAAAATACTTTTTCAGAACTTCGGATGTCGCGGATACGCTCCAGTAGTTCTTTGAAGTAATTGATATTACCTGCATTTTTTAACCGTTCATCGTCTAATGTAAATCCTTTTACAATATACTCTCTCAGCCGTTGGGTAGCCCAAATGCGAAACTGTGTGCCCCTTATAGATTTTACCCTGTAGCCAACCGAAATAATTACATCTAAATTGTAAAATGTGGTATCATAATTTTTTCCATCAGCGGCAGTTAGTCGGAATTTCCGACATACTGAATCTTCTTGCAGTTCGCCTTCTTTAAAGATATTGCCTATATGTTCGGTAATGTTAACCCTGCTTTTTTGAAATAACTCGCCAATTTGAGATTGAGTTAACCAAACCGTTTCGTTTTCTAAACGAACTTCTATTTTAGTATTGCCATCTGCCGTTTGGTATAATATAAGTTCTGAATTATTTTCCATAGTCATATCGTTTTAAAATCTATTTCCGCATCCCGCATTTGCAGGACTGTGTTTGTTTTCAGTTGGTCGTTGCCTGTGAAAAGTTTATCAAGCGTAATGACTTTTTTCGGCTTGGCAGAAATAATTTTATCAATCAGTTTCTGATTCATTTTATCCAATGCAATAACAAGTTCTCCATTATTTACAGAATAATATTTTCCTTTGTCTTCCACTTTGTCGGAGAGTAAGTATCCTGCTTTTAGGATTAACTCGTAAAGCATATTTTCTTTTTCGCTTCCTTCTCTAACCGGATTGGTGAAAGCCTCCAACTGTGTTTCTAAATTATCTTCCGTGATTTCACTGCCTCTCCAAATTTTGAAATTAGAAGATGAAAGTTTGAAGACTTTAAAACCGACCTCACCCCGACCCTCTCCTTCAGGAGAGGGGGTTTGCTCGATACTGTTCGATGAAACCGCTTCAGTAATTTTTGATAATACTTTTTGTAAATCATTAAGCACTTCTTCGTTTATAAAACGAATAACCCTTATTCCATATTCTAATATTGCCTTAGTTCGGGCATCATCATGTTTTTTCTGTTCGTGCTCTTTATGATATCCTCCATCCACTTCTATTGCTAATCTATTTTCGTGGCAATAAAAATCTGGTATAAAATTACCTAAAGGATGTTGTCTTCTGAACTTTGCATTTGCAATTTTTCTATTCCTTATTGCTTGCCATAGAGTTTCCTCTGCCTTCGTTTTATTTGCTAAACGCAATTTATGAGCATTTGCAAAGATGGTTGGAGAAGCACCTTTAAATAAATTTTCCTGATAAGTTGTTTTAGCTCCCCTCTCCTCAAGGAGAGGGGTTGGGGGTGAGGTCATTTTCTTTATTACCCGCCTTATTCTTTCTTTTGAAATGTCCGCAACGGTTTTGTAGCCCGCTTTGAAGGCATCGGTCTTTCCTGCCCAATTCAAAACATAGCGTTCGTTTTGGAATTCTATGTTTTCTTTTCCAAGCGCTGCATGAAGTTTTTCCCAGTCAATTTTCCCTTCAGTAATAGCTTCAGGAAAAAGCTGCTTCAGTTTTTCCAACTGGTTTTGCAGTATCCCGAAAGATCGGGACAAGTCGTTTAAAGATTTTTCTGTCATTATCTAAGATTGTAATTTTTGTTGTAAATATAACAGTAATATCGGAATCTTTTACGGTACGTTGGGAAAATTTGACACTTTTGAATCTGCTGTTGGGTTGAAGTTGCGTTTGGGGCAATGGTCCCGATAAAAACCGGAATACCAAATGTGTGTCTCCAAATGTTTCCCTGCAGATCAGTCGGTCTACCCGCAGGCAAGAGGCAGGGTGCTTGTAAGTTTCATCTAGGAAGCTGTCCGAGAACTGCGTAATTTCATTCTCCAACGGTTTTAACCGTTCGTTTATAAGCTAAAAACGCACTTTTTGTTATCCGTTTTAACGGATTTTCTAGTTCTCGGACAGCCTCCTAGCGTCAAAGTGTCTGCCGTGTTACTGTCGTTTTTAGCATTACCTCCAACTATCCAATTCAATTACATTTGGAGGTAATTAAATATAAATCAAAGTTCAATACTTTCTGAAAATTGCAAAATTTTTCTCGACAAGTAAATCATTAACATTCACAAAATTATTGTCAGAAATTTCCAGCCATACTTCAGCTAAATACCTTCCGTATTTTTCTTTTCTGTCCTTAATAGTTTGAAGGATTACTTTTTTGTTGAGAAGTAATTCCCTCAAGTAATCACGAGATTTAAGTCCCTTCTCTCGCGACTTACCTCTAATCTCCGGTGCGTCTATTCTTGCAAAGCGAATTTTTTCTTTATTCGCCCAGACATTCATTCCGAGATCAATATTTACGGTAATTGTATCACCGTCGTAAACGCTTATTACATTTGCTTTGTAATGATAAAGTTGTTTGAAGATCATCATATCCTCCTTATTGGTAACTCAATATGATGAATAGAGCTCTGAAATTCAATCTATTAATTATGCATTCATTTCTCCTTCCCGGCATCCACCCAAGCCCTTGTCCTAATCATAATCCTACTCATAGTCTAAATTCCACCCAGACTAGGACAAAGACTATGACAATGATCAGGATTTTGTACCGATTACTAATCTGAGGTACGGCAATTTTATTACACTTCAAAGCATAATTTATCTGCGTGAATCTGCGTTCCATTTGGAAGGTCAAAATCCGAGTCTCAATTAGCCTCCGTTATTAGTTGGGCTGGTTTTGTATATTTGCACAATGAAAATTCAAGACCATAAAATTGAATTGAAGGGAATGACTCTCGAAAAATTAAGAGAGTATTTGGAATCTATCGGCGAGAAAAAATTCAGAGGCAATCAAATTTTTAACTGGATGTACAACAACCTCGCTATGGAATTTGATGAGATGCAGAATATTCCCAAACCATTACGGGATAAATTACAATCCGAAACAACATTAAAAACTCTTGAGCTGAAGACATCAAAATCTTCTAATAATACCGGCACGGTTAAATATGTTTTCAGTACTTATGATGATAGAAACATCGAAACTGTTTTAATTCCCGATGGCGAAAGAAATACGCTTTGCATATCAACACAAGTTGGCTGTCCATTGGATTGTAAATTCTGCGCAACCGGCTTGATGGGATACAAACGAAATTTATCAACCGGTGAAATTGTCGATCAATATTTTTTATCAGCCAAAGCGAATCCAAAAACTTCAATTACAAATATTGTTTACATGGGCATGGGCGAGCCGCTGCTAAATTTTGAAAGAACTCTTGAATCGCTGGATATTTTTACTCACGAGTTAAATAAAGTAGTCGGCAGAAATAGAATCACTGTTTCAACTTCGGGTATTCCGCAAAGAATTATCGATTTAGCCGAAAGCGGTTATAGAGTAAAGATGGCGCTTTCGCTGCATTCATGTTTTGAGGATATCAGAAGCAGAATAATGCCTATAAATAATAAATACTCTCTTTCTGATAATCTCGATGCTTTGAAGCAATATGTGCGAATAAGCAAAACCAAAATTACTTTTGAATACACGATGCTCAAGGGTATTAACGACAGGAAGGAAGATGCAGAAGCTCTAGCAAAAATATGCAAAGATATTCCTTCAAAAGTGAATGTAATTCCGTTCAACAGTATTGCTCATATGAGTCCGGGCGGAATTTCTGCCGAACTTGAACCTACTTCTAAATCTGGAATATTGGATTTTGTAGAGGAGTTGAGGAATAGAAATGTCCGCGTAATGGTTCGCGAGACGCAAGGAGATGATATTGCCGCAGCGTGTGGACAGTTGGCAGTCAATTAATTTTTATCAGAATTCCATCGATGGAGAAAAATGAGTTTATCTTGGATTTACGTTCTGGTCGCCTCTGTTTTTGAAATAAGTTGGGCGGTTGGTTTAAAATACAGTGCGGGGTTCACAAACGTTCGAGCTTCCATATTTACAATTATTACAATGATTTTAAGCTTTGTGTTTCTCGCAATGGGAGTTAAAAACATTCCTATTGGCACTGCTTATGCGGTTTGGACCGGCATCGGCGCTGTTGGTGTTGCACTTTACGGAATATTAATTTTCAATGAGCCAAAAGAATTATTAAGAATCGCTTTCATATTCATAATTGTTGTTGGAATAATCGGCTTAAAACTTACATCCAAAACCTAGGAAAATAATGCGCAAACTTACTCACGAAGAAATTTCTGAAAATAGAAGCACCCTCGATAATCTCCAGCACGTCAATAAATTACCCGTTGTTGTTTTACTGGACAGCATCCGCAGCAGTTACAACGTTGGTTCGATTTTTAGAACTTCCGATGGCGCAATGATTGAAAAACTTTTTTTATGCGGATATACTCCTCATCCGCCTAAAAAAGAAATACTTAAAACATCGTTGGGATCTACTGAAAGTGTGAGTTGGGAATACGTGAAAAATCCAATAGAACTAATTAATCGGTTGAAACTAGAAGGATATAAAATTTGCGCTCTTGAATTGACCGATAAAAGTTTCCCGCATTATCAAGTTGAAAAATCTCAATTTCCCATTTGCTTGATTGTCGGAAATGAAATTACTGGCGTCTCGAAAGATTTAATAGATCTTTGTGATTTTTCAATTGAGATTCCTCAGTTCGGAATTAAGCAGTCATTAAATGTAGCAGTTGCCTACGGAATTGCAGTATTCGAGCTTAGAAAAATTTATGATGTTGGATGAGGAGATTTTACTTCCTACTTGAGAAATAATTTTCCCCATTATCTTTTGTATGAATATTCAAAAGGCCGGCACGCACAAGTTTAATTAAAGTTCTCGAGGCTCTACGGCTTGATATATTTGCTCTGGCAATTAAATCTTTCGCAGTGATAAATTCAACTTCTTGGAGAAAATCAAAAACCAATTTCTCATCTTTTCCGATTTTGTATTTATTGAGTTCTGAGCGACTGGATTCTGCCTGAAGGATTTTAATCATCTCTTTACCGGCGGGAATACTTTTATCATTTACCCGAATGTAAACTTCCGCTGTGTTCGGATCAAGTTCTAATTTGTAATCTTGAATTCTGTGAGGTTTGTTTTTCGATTCTAATATTTCTGCGACAACAATTTCTTTATCAAATAATCCAACGAAATGCAGCTTGTAATTTGGGGCAGGTTGACAATATTCTCTAACAGTTTGCTCAAATAATTCAGCTTCGCTTTTCTCACTCATCACTCCATAAATTGAACGGTCGTCATCAATTCCAAAAATTACGTATCCGCCCTGCGAATTGGCAAACGCAATAATCTCTTTTGCAATTTTATGGAAATCTGAAAAGCGCTGTTTAAACTCTATTCTTGAATTCTCTCCCGCTTCAATCAGACGGAGTAATTCTTTTGGTTTCAATTTTATTCTTCAGAATAATTATTTCTTTCCAGATGGAATAGTATCATTCCTGGTTTTGGTGCTGTCACTCTTCAACGCTTCAAAAAATTCTCTTGCCTGCTCATCAAGCACCGCATCATTTTCGGGAACAAAAGGCGGATTTTCTTCAACAATATCCGCTTGATTTTCTTGTTTATCTGTAGCATCAAATTCTAATTGCAGCTTTGCCTGAGCGGTTTTAACGCTGTCAGTTCTTATACTATCGATTTTCGCCTGAGCAATTCTGGCAACTGAATCTTGCGCAGCTTTTTGACGCGTCTTGTAAAACGTTAATTTATTTTGAACTGCCGTGGCATAATCTGTTCTCTTATACTTAAGCGCCAATGTATCGTAAACTGCTGCGGCAGAATCGAGAAGGAACAAATCATTTTCTAATATCCAACCAATTGTGTAAAGGGATTTTGCCGAATAATTAGATTGAGGAAATTCCTTATTAATCGAATATAATTCTTTAATCGCAGCATTATAATTTTTGGTTAAGTACTTCTCTTCGGCGGATACAAATAATTTTTCAGCGGGATCTGTGGAAAAATTAACCGATTCTTTACCTAGCTTTTCTGCAGCGGCGTTAACAATTTGATCGTACTTATGATTGTTATACACTTCCTCAAATAAAGAGTCAGCTATTTCCTTCTCATTGATTGTTAAATAATAACTTCCCATCGCATATAAAACTTTTGCTTCCAGCGGAGTGTCTCGAAAATTTGTTAAAATATCGTCGTAATAATAAAAAGCAGAATCCGGCACTTCCAGCTCGCCGAAAAACAGATTGCCTAAATCATATTCCGATTTGGCAATATCGGTCTTCATAGAATCAGCGCTTACTTTTGGTTTAACCGGTTGTGCAATAAATACCGCTTTCTCCGTAAATTCATAATCCTTTGGATTATAACTTGTGCCTTGTAGTGTCTGCATTTCTTTTGCAAGAGCAGTTGCAGAATCTTTTCGGGCATAATAATTAAAGTACTCTGCAGAATCTTTTGAGAACAACGCAGCATCTTCGAGATAAACTAGTTGTCTTTTAAGCCTCCGCATCGTTGCCAATAATTGATCACGCTTTTTAAGAATTCCGGTTTTCATTCTAGCTTCATTTTTGTACTCAACCGGAGCGGAAGTTTTTGCCATTCTATCGTATAAAGATATTGCAGAATCATAATTAAAAAAGTCTTTCTCAAAAATCTCAGCCCGTCTAAAAGCAGCAATACCAGCGCTTTTTGTGTTTTTGTAAGTCGTATCAACAATTGTATACATCTTTAGGGCTTCTTCAATTTCCAGATTTGCGTAATGAATATTCCCAATTTCAAGTTCCAGATCATCCCAACGGTCTTTATACTTTTCCTGCTTCCTCAAATATTCAAGAATTTCAAGACTTTCATCATTTGCGCCAAGTTCGCGTTTTACTTTTGCGAATTCCAATCGGCTGTTAAAATCCACATCAAAGTCAGGAGAATAATTTTGCACATTCAAATATGCATCTGCCGCTGCAGCAAGATTTTCGTTCAGGTAATAAAGATTGCCAAGCTCATAACTGATCTCAGCATTCAACTCATCGGATTCGGAAATATTCAAAAGTTCGTTAACTAGTAGAATTGATTGTGTGTAGTTTTCTCTATAAAGAGTAAACCGGATATGAGCAAGATAAGACTGAACAGCTATTTCAATTTCTTCTTCCGATATTGCTTTTTTTCGTACCGCTTCAAGAATTTGAACTCCTCTTTCAAAATTTCTCAATTGAAGTTCAGTTTTTCCAATCCACAACTGATTTTCGAGCAGTAAATCTGAATCCTTAAGCTGCTCTAACTCTCTAAATTTCCGCAGAGCTTTTGTATAATTTCCTTGTAAGTAGAAGGCTCTTCCTATCATAAATAATGCATCATCAATAAAATCGGATTCTTTACTGAATTGAAGAATATTGGAACACTTTTCAATTACCTTATCTAATTGCTGACGTGCTTTAGTATTGGGAACAACTTCTTTAAAATCAAATAGTTTTTGATTTAGATCGGATGCAATTGCAAGTTCGGCTTCCTCGAATTCAAGAGAAGCGTTATAATACCGGTTGAAATACGTCGTAAAGTTTTCCCAGACGCTGCAGCCGGATAAAAGCGCCATAAGTAAAAGCAAAAGAAAATATTTTTTTGAAAGTCTCATCAATTTTTCCTTTTGGAAATTATAATGCGTCTGAACCGGATTCGTGAGTTCTAATTCGTATTGCGTCTTGAACGTCGGAAATAAATATTTTGCCATCGCCTACTTGTCCGGTCTTGGCATTTTCTAAAATCGCTTCAACAACTTTCTCGGAAAGTTTATCGGCAACAATAATTTCTATTTTTAATTTTGGAACGAATTCAATTTGATATTCGCTTCCTCTGTAAGTTTCTTTATGACCTTTTTGCCGTCCGTATCCACGAACTTCAGTAATAGTCATTCCTCTTATGCCTAACTCAAGCAGAGCTTCCTTTACTTCATCTAACTTGAAAGGTCTAATGATCGCTTCAATTTTTTTCATGATGTCCCCGCTTTAGATTTTGCCGTGACACTGTTTATATTTTTTTCCGCTCCCGCATGGACACGGATCATTTCTCCCGATCTTCGCTTCAACTTTTACGGGCTGTTGTTTTCCCCTGCTTGCCCCTTGATCTTCGAGAGGCTGAAGTCCCAAATTTGTAACGTTATCTTTTATGGCTGTCATGCGCTGCGACGATGCTCTTCTTGCCTGCATTTCGTCCATCGTTTGAGGGAAAAATTTAAAACAGAAGGTTACAACGTCGTTTCTTATTTGATCGAGTAGAGAAATAAATAGACCGTATGCTTCACCTTTATATTCAAGAAGCGGATCCTTCTGCCCGTAAGCTCTAAGATGAATTCCTTCCTTTAAATCATCCATTTCTCTAAGGTGTTCTTTCCACTTTTCATCGATGACGCTAAGAACCGCGTATCTTTCAAGACGCGCCATTACTTCGGTCGTAATCATTTCCTCCTTGCGTTTATAAAAATCCGCAGCAGCATTCATTATAATTTCTTTAACGCCTGCCCTTCCGAGTGATTCCCAATTGTCGTGATCAAATTTAATATCAATCAATAAATGTTGGAGTAACTCGTCGTGAATCTGATCTGTCAAAGCATCTTCATAGTATTTTTCTAAAATCGTATCAACGTATTCGTCAAGAAATTCAAACACTTCTTCACGAAGTCTTTCGCCTTCTAACGCCTGTTTTCTTCTAACGTAAATTACTTCACGCTGTTGATTCATTACATTATCGTATTCCAGCAAACGCTTTCTAATAGCAAAGTTATTTTCTTCTACTTTTTTCTGAGCGCGTTCAACGGATTTGGTAATCATTGAATGCTGAATTGCTTCACCTTCTTCAAATCCCATTTTGCTCATAATCGACGTGACCCTGTCGCCGCCGAATATTCTCATCAGATCATCTTCGAGAGAAATATAAAATTTTGTTGTTCCAGGATCGCCCTGTCGACCGGAACGACCGCGTAACTGCCTATCAATTCGCCTTGCTTCGTGCCGCTCGGTTCCTAAAATATAAAGACCGCCCTTGTCAACAACTCCGGCTCCCAATTTGATGTCCGTTCCGCGTCCCGCCATGTTCGTTGCAATTGTAACTGCGCCGGGCTGACCCGCAAATGCAACGATTTCTGCCTCCCGCTGATGCTGCTTGGCATTCAAAACATTGTGGGGAATGCCCTGTCTTTTAAGCATTCTGCTTATAGTTTCAGAAACATCAACGCTTGCCGTACCAACTAGAACTGGTCTTTTTTCGTTTATTAGTTCTCTTATTTTTTCTATTACCGCATTGTACTTTTCGCGCTTCGATCTGTAAATGGCATCTTCATCGTCATCTCTGGTAATTGGTCTATTTGTTGGAATTACGACTACTTCCAATTTGTAAATTTGGTGAAACTCGCCTTCTTCCGTTTCCGCAGTACCCGTCATGCCCGCAATTTTTTTGTACAACCGGAAGTAATTTTGAAGTGTAATTGTAGCTAATGTTTGTGTGTCTCTTTCAACTTTTACGTTTTCCTTTGCTTCAATTGCTTGATGAAGCCCGTCAGAATATCTTCTTCCTGGAAGAATTCTACCTGTGAATTCATCAACGATAGCAATTTTGCCGTCTTCGGTAATTACGTATTCATCATCCTTTGCGAATAAACTGTATGCCCTTACCAACTGATTGATCGTATGAATTCTATCGCTGCGTTCGGAATAAAGATGATATAATTCATCTTTGATTTTTAATCTTTTTTCCGGCGAGATTTCCGGGTCGTTTTCAATTTTACTTATCTCGAGACCTAAATCCGGCAAAACGAAATATTCTTTTCCTTCAACTGAGCCAGCAGCGAGTTCTTCCCTGCCTTTTTCTGTTAAATCGATTTGATGCTGTCTCTCTTCAAGCGCAAAAAATAATTCCGCATCAATTTCGGGCATGTGCTTGGCATTTTCGCGTAAGTATTCCAATTCGGTGGACTGCAGTAATTTTTTATATTCCGGCTCGCCAAGCAGTTTCATTAATTTACGGTTTTTAGGAAATCCTCTATAAGCGCGCAGTAAGGCAACTCCGGCTTTGTCTCTATCTATTTTATCCTGCAATTGAAGAAGCGTTTCGGCTTCTGTAACAAGCTGCGCAACAAGATTTGCCTGCTTTTTAAACAGCCTCTCAATTTTCGGTTTCATCTCATAAAACTTATGTTCGGTGGAACCAACGGGACCGGAAATAATTAGCGGCGTTCGCGCTTCATCAATTAATACGGAGTCAACCTCATCCACAATTACGTAATTGTGCATTCGTTGAACGCAATTCTCTTTGGAAATCGCCATATTATCGCGGAGGTAATCGAAGCCAAATTCATTATTCGTACCATAAGTAACGTCGCAGTTGTAAACCTCCTGACGTTCCTGAGGATCCATAGTATTTAGAATACATCCGAACGTTAGTCCGTGGAATTTATAGATTTCGCCCATCCATTGGCTGTCTCGTTTTGCCAGATAATCGTTTACAGTTACGAGATGAACTCCTCTTCCGGTTAGTGCATTCAAATAAACGGGCATTGTAGCAACAAGAGTTTTACCCTCGCCGGTAGCCATTTCTGCAATTTTACCGTAATGCAAAACGGCGCCGCCGATAAGCTGAACGTCGTATGGAATCATATCCCAATTGATTTTATTTCCAGCCGCATCCCACGATTTGCCGACTAATCTCCGGCAGGTATCTTTTACTACGGCAAAAGCCTGCGGTAAAAGCTCATCCAATACTTCTTCGTACTTTTCATCAAGTTCAGTTTCCAGCTTTTCAAGATCATCATAGATTTTATGCCTGTCTTCGTCTAATTCGTCTTTTCGTAATTTGCTTTTCAATTCAGCAATCTGATTCCTAATGTCTTCCGTTCCGGATTGAATAATATTTTTAAACTCTTGAGTTTTCCCTTTAAGCTCATCATCGGTAAGATCTTTCAATTTTTCGTATTCTGCATTAACCCAATCCACAATTGGCCACAAATCCTTCATCGCACGCTCATTTCTATCGCCAAACAACTTCTTAAATATTCCGGTGAGCATAAAAATCTCCTAATTTATCAGAAAGCGAAATTTAAATAATGGGCTTCGCAAATGCAAAATAACCAATATTTTCAAGCTTTTTACAATAATGGCTGGTAATCTAATAATAAATTGATTGTAAAAATATTCCTAAAAAAATCCCCTTGAAATCGAATATATAGAAGTTCGGAAATGACTAAATTATGAAGCAAAAATAATCGAAGAATTTGGATAAACGAATACGACATTGCGATAAAGAGTTCTACGATTTTATCGTAGGTTGCGGTAAAGGGTTTCTCAATCCGCATGAAGTTGAATCGATTATCCGTTTATTCGAAGGAGAATTTAGCAGGCATTTTTTTAATTCCTCGTCGCTTGCAAATCTATTCCGCATAATTCAATCAATATTCGATACTTCTTTTTTTTTGAGAGAGAGTATTAATTATCCTCATCACATCGAAATTATTACGGCAATTGCATCCAATAGTAATTATCTAACAGATATCGTTGTGCGTAATCCGGAAAACCTTTACAGGCTCTTTAACAATGAGTATTTGGAAACGGCAATTAATAAGGAGGCTCTGGAATTAGAGATTAAAAACGGTCTTAAGCGATATGAAAAATTCGAAAGCAAACTGAATTACATCCGCATGGTTAAGCGCAGAAATATATTAAAGATCGGATGCATGGATATATTGAAAATTTCAGCGTTTCATAATACTTTGAAGTATCTCACTGTTCTAGCACAAGTGATTAATGAGAATTTATTTAACGCCTGCTACGAAAATATTCTAAATAATTATTCACTCAAAAAAATAAAATACCGCTATTGTCTGGTTGCTCTCGGCAAACTTGGAGGAAATGAATTAAACTATTCTTCCGATATTGATTTGATGGTTATCTTCGATAAAAATTCAAAACTAAGAACCGCCGGAAATGTGGAGTATTATCAGATTCTAAGTGAGGTTATTCAATTATTTACAAAATCCGCTTCTGATATTACCGATAAGGGACATGTTTACAGAATTGATTTTAGATTGCGTCCCGATGGCAGAACTTCGCCGCTGTGCAGGACCCTAACAGATACAATAAAATATTATGAAGTGCGGGGCGAAGATTGGGAAAGGCAGATGCTGATCAAAATGGATTTTATTTCGGGCAGTAGAGATTTGTTTAACAGTTTTTCTCAATTTGCAGATTCATACATTTATCGAAGTAGTTTTAAGGAATCTCCTTTGGCTTTAATCCGAAGAATGAAAAGCAATATTGAATCCCACGAACCGGCAAAGGATAATGTTAAAACTTTTGCCGGCGGAATTAGAGACATTGAATTTTCCGTTCAAGCTCTTCAATTGCTTTATGGAAAAAGAAATCCAACTATTAAAACCGGAAATACTCTTGAGGGAATTACGGTACTCAATGAAGCAGAAATAATTTCGCCATCCGAATCCCGAATATTAACGGAAGCGTACATTTTTTATAGAAAGGTCGAACATTATTTGCAGTTGATGAATAATATTCAAACTCACAGTCTACCGGATGAAAAAAGCCAATTGGCAAAACTTTCCCATTTTCTTGGATTTACTTCTACAAATTTGTTTGCGGAAAAAGTAGAAGATTTCAAAAAAAAAGTACGCAAAATATTTTTGAGCGTTACCGGAGAAAGCAGCAAAACCAAAATTATAAGCGGGCAAGTTGAATTTATACATCAGCGTGAAGCAGAAAAGAATTTAAGTTACCTTGAAACCGGCATGGGTTTATTGGAGCAAAAACAATTCGATACGCGCACAATTAATTTATTCGGTGAATTTAAGCCGGCTTTGAACCAGTTCTTAAAACTCTCAAAATTTCCTGACGATACGTTGAACAATTTTGTGAAGATTGTTAGAGATTTAACCTTCCCTTCTCAACTTTATTCTGAGTTTTCGGACATAAATTTTTTAAAATCCTTCCTCAATCTGTGTGAAAAATCTGAGCGATTCACAGAGATTATCACGATGAATAAATCTGCTCTTGATCTTTTCGTAACAAGAAAAGTTTTCACTAAAAATATTCCCGCGCTTTATGCAGAGCTAAATTTTGAGCAGTTCCTTTTCACCCTTACAGTTCAAATTACATTAGGATTAATTACGGCTGAAGAATTCGGCTATCATCTATCATCTTTCGTCGAACATACAATCGCCGAAGAATCCCAAAAGATGAATATTCCCTATGGTTACTTTATTGCCGGTCTCGGAAGTTTTGGTAATTATGAGCTTAATTATACTTCCGATATTGACCTGATTATTATCGTTGATAATCCCGAGTTAGTTAGCCAAGCGGAAAAAGATTTTGTTAAGTTAATAGAAATCCTTAGAAAAAAATTACCGGGCAAAGAAATTGATTTGAAATTGCGACCGGAAGGAAAAAGTTCGCAGCTTATTTGGGATAAGAGTAATTACCAAAAATACCTTCAAGAAAGAGCTAGAATTTGGGAGCTTCAATCCTTACTGAAAATTCGATTTATTCATGGAAATAAAAAATTATTTAAAAGCATTGCAGCCTGTATTATCGATGTGATTAATTCCAAAAATATCGATGAGATTAAAAGTGAAATAAACTCAATGCACAGAAAAGTTACGCAGTTAAGCGTGAATAATTCTATACAACGAAATGATTTAAAAACTACTCCCGGCGGTATTTTTACGCATGACTTTATTATTCAGAGAAAGATTTTCGAAAATGGAATATATGATCAGATATTTAGCAGGAAAGAAAGTATCTCCTTGTTATGTGGAGAGCTAATAAATTCCGAAAAAATTCTCAACAACTATTTTGAGCTAAAAAAGACAGTGTTAAATTTGCAGAATTTCCTTGGTCAAAATAATTACCGCATTCCCATTGATGAAACTGCGCTGAACAAGTTCGCCGTTCTGTCCGGTTTTAAACATAAAACCGAGTTTGAGTTGAAAATTAAAAATATATTACAATCCGGAATCAAAGAGATAAATTCAGTATGAAAAAATATTACCCTTATTTAAGCGCATTGCTTGTTTTTATTTGCTATTTATTTACTATTGCTCCCTCCGTTATACAAATTGATTCGGGCGAATTGGCAGCGGTGCAGGCAACCTTTGGAATAGCTCATCCAACCGGATATCCAATATTCACACTGATCGGATATTTGTTTTTGCAGTTTCCGCTGCCATTTTCTAAGATCTTCATGTCCAATTTGTTTGCTGCCCTGTTTACGTCTGCATCGGTAATATTTTTAAGCAAAACCGCATATCTGTATTTAAGCGATATTACTTCTGTAAAGGAAATTCCGCAAACGCGGAAGAAAAAAAAAACAGCGATTACGGTTAATCTTAGGATTGATGAAAATCTAAAAATATTCCTTTCTATCTCAACTGCAATATTCATTGCCTTCTCAAAAACGTTTTGGTTTCAAAGCGCTTCGGTTGAGGTCTATTCACTCCATCTGTTTTTATTAAGCGTGATTATTTATTTAGCCGTTCTCATTCACACTGAAAAAGAGGAAAAGAATAACCTGTGGTATTTGCTCGCTTTGTTTGTTGGACTTGGCTTCTCTAACCACATGACAACATTGTTAGCGGTTCCCGGAATAATTTTTATTTTCTTCTATAAGAGGAGGCTGGATAAATCCTCCATTCTCTTTGGTTTGCGCGTTGCTTTGATTTCGCTAGTTGTAATTATTTTAAGCTATTCAATTTTGGTTATTCGAGCTTCCTACGATCCGATCCTAAACTGGGGCAATCCGGAAAACTTTGAAAATTTGCTTCGACACATTTCCGGAAAGCAATATCAAGTTTGGCTTTTTTCATCAATTGCTGCTGCCAAGAAACAATTGATGTATTTCTTCTCCAATCTGTCCTCTGAATATAATTATGCAATCCTCTTGGTTGCCGTAAGTGGAATGTTTTTCTTTTTAAAATCATCACGGACTCTTTTTTGGTTTACGACAATAAATTTCCTTTTCACAATTCTATACGTTAGTAATTATGATATTAACGATATCGATTCCTACTTTCTGTTAGCTTATGTTTCTATCGGCTTCTTCGTTCTAGCAGGAATTATTTTTATTCTTCAATATCTCAATAAAAAAAATCTTCCTTCTTATGTTGTAGCTTTATTCACTGGTCTACTTCTTTCAGCGCATTTCATTTTGAATTATTCTGAGGTTGATCAAAGCGGAACGTATATCTATGAGGATTATACAAAGGCTGTTTTGGAAAGCGTTGAGGAGAATGCTCTAATCTTCAGCTATCAATGGGATTATTTCATTTCAGCTTCATACTATTTTCAACACGTGGAAAATTTTAGAAGCGAATCGATTATTATTGATAAGGAATTACTCAGAAGATCGTGGTATTACGATCAGTTAGAGAATTGTTATCCAAATATTTTTACGGGAATTGAAAATGACGTGAGTTCATTCAAAGAGCATTTGAAACCTTTTGAACGGGGAGAAAATTTCAATTCATCAAGACTGGAATATTATTTTCAGAGAATAATGACGGGGCTTGCTGCAAATCAAATTCAATCTCATCCATTTTATTTGGGTCCCGAGATTGCTGATAACGAAATGAAACAAGGCGGGTTTAATCTGCCCGAAGGATACTCAATCGTGCCGCACAATCTTCTGTTCAAAGTTGTTAGTGCTAGCGAATATTCCGAATGCCCTCTGCCTGAATTTAAGATTCGTCTACCTGAAACGAAGACGAAATATTCTTTGTTCATTGAAAGGCTTACTGTTGGTATGCTTAGCAGACGCGCTCTTTATGAATTAGAGTTCAACCAAACAGAAAGAACAAAACTTTATGTAGAAAAAATTCTGAGGGAATTTCCGGGTAATTCAATTCCACCGGCGCTATCGGAATTTTATTCAAAGGTTAAGCAACGTTAAAACAATTTTCACTATTTTAATCAACATTAAACGTACGACTTGGCTGGAGCTAATATGTCAAAGAGAATTTCGAAAGAGACGATTGAAGCGTTAAGCAGAAATTTTTTCAAAGAAGCTTCTTCTTACGGTTTCAAATATGAGCACTATTTAAGTTTTGTTAATTCCCTTCTCGAATACGCAATTGAATTCAAAAACGGTACTTCAGGGGATTCGTCTCTCTCAGAGAAACCGAAATTTGAGGCGATTAAATATGACGCTTTACCAATTGAAAGCAGAAATGTAAAAATCAGGAGATTCGTAAAATTCTCGGACTATGATTTGCTTGCTGAGTGGCTTAAAGATGATTATGGGCAATATTTCCTTCTATCGCTTGCTACTACAAAATCAATCAATATTGACGAGCTTCTTGACAGTAAACACAATGAGATTGGCATTATCACTACTCACGAAGGTACGCCAATCGGATTGATGGCTTTTCTATACTGTGATTATGTTCAGCACAAAGCAGAATTGCGTAAACTAATTGGCGTTCCGGAAATGAGGGGTAAAGGTTTGGGCAAGGAGGCGACTCAACTTTGGATTAAATACGGTCATACCGGTTTACATCTTAAAAAGATTTATCTAAACACTATCGATACAAATCTCAGAAACATAAAACTTAATGAAGAATTGGGATTTAAAGTTGAAGGAATTCTTCGTAACGAATCTTTAATTGACGGCGAATATCATGATGTTCTAAGAATGGGATTGTGGAGAGAATAGCGGTCATTTTTTTTTCTAAATCAGATCAAATTTATAAATAACTCACCTTACCCAGAACTTGCAGCGCGATCCCGAAATTTATCGGGATCGTAAAAAACAAGCATTTTATCGAAGTTTCGCTTCGATCTACAATATAATTTCAAACTTTTGCGTAAGGTGAGTAAATAAGCACTTAAAATTCCCAATACGTGGAACAGTCAGCCAGAGTATGCATTATTTCTTAGTCAATCAGATCGAGTAGGTCTTCTCGTTTCTCCGGGTTCACCTGCGCTTCGGTCATAAAAGATTGAAGTATAACGTCAACCTGCTGAATAATTTTCTTCTTGTAATATTTTGGAGCGTAGATTGAGCCGTCTATAAAGTAAATTCTTTTAGTTGCTTCGTCATAAAATGTATAGCTAACGAATGGACCGCCGCCGCTTTTATCGTTGAATCTCCACAAACCTTGAGTCATTAAGGCGTATTTACCGTTAAAATTTACTTCGGTTGTACTTCGATAGCTGTCTGCAATTTCGACATAAGCTTTTTCATCGGAAGTTCTGTAGAATTTCTCGGTCTGTCTATTTCTAACAGATGCAATTGAATCGCTGTTCAGGTAAACAGGAGTGGCGTTATCAATCCAGTGAATAAAAATCCATCTTTCCATGTCTGTATTAATTGCTCTTCGCAGCCAAACGAAATTATCTTCGGGAACATCTTTTGCCAATTGAAAATCAGCCTGTACGTATATCATCCAGCCGTAGTTCTTTAATAGTTTGGCTTCAATTTCTTTCTTTTCGTATTTATCGTTGTAGAGGCTTTTAAATAATCGCTTATTCGAAATTTTTTGAAAATAACCGAGCAGTCTATCGTGTTCTCTAAGGATGTTCATGTTTAATTGCTTCAAGTCAGGCGAAACTAAAGTCATAACAAGCTGATTCCTCGCCCAAAGATCATATTTATTGAAAACAAATTCTTCATTCTTTTCAACCATACTGTTTACTGTGGAATCAAGTCTATTCTTTACATATTCTCCAAGTTCAGAGTTAGATTCAAGCGTTGAGAGAATAATAATGTTCTTCCTTTTCTTTATGCTCTCCAGGTCATCGAATCGTTTTCGCTTTAACTCAAAAAGATTTTCCGGTTGAGGAGTGTAAATAACTTTTCCAAAAACCTGCAGTAGAGTGCCTTCCATTTCATAGTAATCTGCGGTATCGGCAATTACAAAAATCTCGTCTTCGTTACCTGTGGCAGGCTTTTGTGTATTGCATGCAGAGGCTGATAGAATTAAAAGAAAAAGAACTGCTGAATTTAATACTCGGTTGTAAGCAAATTTTTTCATTTTTTGGTCGTTCTGTTAAAGAATGAACTTTATACAAGGTAAAAAAAACATGGTTCCTTTAATCAGTAAGGAACATTTGGAAGAATTAAACTCAAATCCGGAAAGAAGATAGCGTAAAGCAGCATCATTGCAAGACAAATAGAAATTGGAATTGTAAGATTATCATCAGCCCAGCCGTATGAAATGTTTTCCGCAATTGCCCCGATGCCGACAGCGGCAAAGCCTATTAAATACTCGGTTAATCCGCCGTCAATTTTAGGCGAAAAAAATATTACTAAAGATCCTGTTACAAAAAATGCCGTTGTGCCTTCAAGACTTTTGAATAAAAATTTGTGCGTGCCGAATTTTCTTCCGATAAGCGCCGCGAAAATATCGCCGATAATTAATACTGCAAGCGCAGGAATTACGAATAATTTGGGGAAGAAAAAAATCACCACCGTAACAGCAATTAGAACGTAAGTTGCCCCGCTTAAATTTTTCTTTTTATTATCAATTTCGTGCGGGCGAAGCATAAATCCGAAAGCGGCGTAAAATACTTTTGAAAAAGGCGGAACGAGATAGCGGGCTAAATCAACCACTAAAGAAAAAATTGTAAAAGGGATAAGCACGGTTAGCGCAAAATCCCTTGTAACAAAATAATATATAATTGGAAAGGAGAGCGAGCAGAGATGAATGCTCTTTCTCATTAACTCAGTTTTATAATCAATTGCTCCCTTATCAATTTCAGTCATTATCTTTCGGGGGATTTTCGCTGTTAGTTTTTTTCCCTTTGTCATCCATAAGTTTCTTTACATGATCGGGAATTTCAGTACTCTCCGCTGAGTCGCCATTGCCGTTTTTTATGAACGGAGGGAGCTCTTCGCCATTCAAGATTTTATCTATTTCCTCTGAGTCGAGGATTTCTCTTTCCAATAATTCCAGCGAAAGTTTGTGAAGCATTTCAATATTTTCTTTGAGAATATTTTCGGCTCGCGCCATCGCTGAGATGATAATTGCTTTAATCTCGCTATCAATTTCTTGAGCAGTAACTTGACTATAATCCGTATGTCGGGTTATTTCTCTGCCTAAAAATATTTCTTCTTCATTTTTGCCGAAAGCAATTGGTCCAAGTTTTTCACTCATACCCCATTCGCAAACCATTTTTTTAGCAATTTTACTTGCTTTTTCAATATCATTTCCTGCGCCGGTAGTATATTCATTGAACACAATCTTTTCTGCAGCGCGTCCGCCGAGCGCATAAGTAATCATCGATTCAAGATAACCTTTTGAATAAGTGTGCTTCTCATCAACCGGGAGATATGTTGTAACTCCCAAAGCTCTTCCGCGTGGAATAATTGTTACCTTATGAACAGGATCTGCTTCGGGTAGTTTCCTCGCAACAAGAACGTGCCCGATTTCATGATATGAAGTAAGTTTTTTCTCTTCTTCGGAAATGATGAGACTCTTCCTTTCCATTCCCATCATAACTTTATCTTTTGCCTCTTCAAAGTCTTCCATACTTACACTTTTTTTGCCCTTCCTTGCAGCAAGAAGTGCAGCCTCGTTAACCATATTTGCCAGGTCTGCGCCGGCTAATCCAGGTGTTCCTTTCGCCAAAATTTTAAGAGATACGTCCTCGGCTAAAGGAATATTTCTTGTGTGAACTTTTAGAATTCCTTCTCTACCGTTAACATCCGGTCGGTCAACTACAACTTGCCTGTCAAATCTTCCAGGACGAAGCAGCGCAGGATCCAACACATCAGGCCTGTTTGTTGCGGCAATAATAATTACGCCGCTGTTCTGTTCGAATCCGTCCATCTCAACCAAAAG
>JAHJTX010000075.1 GCA_018829545.1 Bacteroidota bacterium
AACAGTCTGTTCGCTCATTGAATAATTTTTGAGCGAATCAGAGATTCGCTCTACAAAAAACTTCACGAAGCTTCGCTTCGAGTTACAAACTAATCTTGTTGATCGAAGCAAAAAAGAAGTTTTGTGGAGTTCCAACAAGTTTTAATACGATTCTTAGTTTGCTTGAGTTTGTAGTGCGAACAGTCTGTTCGCTCATTGAATAATTTTTGAGCGAATCAGAGATTCGCTCTACAAAAAAAACTTCACGAAACTTCGCTTCGAGTTACAATTTAATTTCAGACTTTTGCGTAAAGTTACTTAACGAATTACGAACTGCTGTGCTTATTGGCAGGTACAGATAAAATTTTTTGCATTGCCAATTCTAAGGTTTTTATTATATTTGAACCGCTTGATAGTAAATCTGAAAGTAATTCAAAAAAATTTTATGCTGAACCAAATTATTATTAGCAGATTAATCGTTTTGTCCATTGAATAATGGCAAAATTGATTTCTAATGCCCGGCACACCCTCACCGGGCATTTTTTTTATAATGTTCAATCAAGAGAAATAATAGGTGAAATATGAATGAATTATTATTTGACACTGTGGAAAAAGAATCAAAAGTAGAATTACCGGAAAATTTAATTTTTGGCAGAACATTTACAACACACATGTTTGAAATGAATTACGATTCTGCAAAGGGCGGCTGGTATTCTCCGAGGATTACAAAAGTTTCGAATATTAATATGAGTCCAGCGGCAATGGTTTTGCATTACGGACAGGCAATATTCGAAGGATTAAAAGCTTTCAATCAAGTTGATGGCAAAGTTGCAATATTCCGTCCCGACAAAAATCTGGAACGAATGAACAATTCCGCTCGAAGACTCTGCATGCCTGAATTTGACACTTCAGAAGTTATGAATGCCCTTCTCGAACTTGTTAAACTTGAGAAGGATTGGATTCCCCCAAAACCCGGGCATTCTCTTTATATAAGACCGGTAATGTTTTCTCTTGATCCCTTTTTGGGCGTTCGCCCGTCCGAAACTTACAAACTCATTATTCTGTTAAGTCCTGTTGGTCCATATTACCCCGAAGGATTTAAACCGGTTCCGATAATGGTTACAGATAAGTATGTTCGAGCCGCCGCTAAAGGGGTTGGTGATTGCAAGTGCGCCGGTAATTATGCATCAAGTTTATTAGCCCAGCGTGAAGCTAAACAAAATGGATACTCTCAAGTCTTATGGCTGGATTCTATTGAACAAAAGTATATCGAAGAAGTGGGCACAATGAATATTTTCATTCAATTCAAGGATGAAGTTGCAACTCCCCGATTAACCGGCTCAATTCTACCGGGTGTTACACGTTTATCTGTACTCACAATATTAAAGGACTGGGGATATAACGTAAACGAAAGAGACGTCGCTATTGAAGAAGTTGCCGAGGCTTACAATAATAATAATCTCGTTGAAATATTTGGAACCGGAACAGCCGCAGTCATTTCCTCCCTGAGCAAATTAAAATACAATGATTTGTTGATGAACTTTAATGATGAGGAAGCCGGCGAACTTGGTAAAAAGCTTTATGCGGAAATTACCGGAATTCAATACGGACGAATTGAAGATAGATATAACTGGCTGACTTTCGTAAAATAATTAATTTTAAACTTGACAAGTGCACGGGCGTACACTATATTTGTAGTGTACATCGGAGCACTATATGAAAACAATATTAACCGAAAGACAGCAGCAGATTTTAAATTTCATTTCCGACTCCATTGAAAATAATGGATTCCCGCCAACTTACCGTGAAATTGGAGCTCAGTTTGACATTTCCAGCACATTTGGTGTTAAGCGCCATATTGACGCTTTAATTAAAAAGGGTTATCTGAACTCGGAATCTAATACGAGCAGAACACTTTCCCTGGTACATGAATCACCTCCTGAAATAATAGAACTTCCAGTCGTTGGACGTGTAGCTGCTGGTTACCCAATTCTTGCGGAAGAAAATATTGAGGGTTCCATCGCAATAAATGCAAGCCTAGTTAGCAGAAATTCGCAATGCTTCGGTCTAAAAGTTAAGGGCGATAGTATGATTGATGCAGGAATTTTTGAAGGTGACGTTGTAATTGTTTCACCGCAGAGCGATGCCCGCAACGGTGAAATAGTTGTTGCCATGCTTTACGACGAGGCAACTTTAAAAAGATTTGAATACAATAATCAGATAATCCGGTTACTCCCGGAAAACAAAAATTATTCTCCAATCGAAGTTAAAGATAAAGAGAGTTTTTCGATAGTTGGAAAAGTTCTCGGTGTCTTCCGCTGGTATAATTAAGGTGATGATATGAAATCAAATATTTTTCTTGCAGCAATTAGCAATAGATACAAACTCAAATTTCTTTATAACTTGAACGAAATTGAATTAGATCCGTATTTTATAGCGAATAATAAATGCGGCAAAAAAGTTATTTATGGCAGAGTTAACAATTCTTTTGAAGTAAAAATGTTCGAATACGACAAAATTCTTAACATAAAAGTTTTAGATTACAGCAAATTTTCGCCGATTATTCCACTTATTCCTATGGCAAACTAAAAGGAAGAGGTATAAAATGGCAATAATTTCACATCAAGAGCGCGTTGATAAAATTATCAGCCAGTTTTGGCAGGATGGTTATTTAACACTCAGTAGAAAGTTCGGAACCTATCTTCCGAATCCGGATCCCATCAATTCGTTTGAAGTCGACGCTGTTGGAAAATTCAAGAAAAAAGTTGCAATTGGAATTGTCGTGAAGGACGAGGATTTCCAAGACAACAGACTAATTGAAAAAATTAAATACCTTACTGCAGCAAATTCTAATCAACCCAAAAGAAGCAGAACATTAATTCTGTCTGTCTCGAGAGAAAGACTAACAGACCTCGGAATTTTAATTGCTTCGCTCCCTCTCGAAAATCAAAAGCAGATAAAAATTATCGCGCAGGATTAGAAATTACTTCGCGCTTAAGTAAAATATTTTAGTTCGATTCACTATCTGTTATCGTTTCCTAACCCGAATTCCATTTAGCGTGTTCATCGAATTTGCACAGAACTCCCTCTCAAAACATCATTTTGCAAATATCAATAATTCGAAAAAAATTTGTCGTTGCATGTAAGCAAGATTAATTTTATATTTGTACTGCGATTGTCAGTACAATTAAAAAGAGTATGATATGAATAAATCGGCAACTATACAGGCTAGAATTGATCCAGGTGTGAAACAAAGAGCACAGAAGATTCTTAATAAATTGAATATTACTATGTCTGAAGCTATCTCTATTTTTTTAACCCAGGTTTCTCTAAATAAAGGAATTCCTTTTGAAATTAAAATTCCAAATGAATTGACCGAAGAGACGCTTCTAAAATCTGATACCGGTTTAGATCTCCACAAAGTTGAAGATAGTAGAGAACTATTCAAGGAACTCAGTAATTGAATTTATTCTATACTTCTCAATTCAAGAAGGATTTCAAAAGAGTTTCAAGTCAGGGCAAAGATTTGTCCAAACTTGAATTCATAATTGAGATTCTTATGAATAAAGAAGAGCTTAACCCCAAATTTAATGATCATCTTTTATCGGGTAAATGGAAAAATCATCGGGATTGCCATAGTGAGCCTGATTGGATTTTGATTTACAAATTGACAAATGTTTCCCTCACCCTGGAAAGAACTGGTTCACATTCAGAACTTTTCAAATGAGAAGCGCTTTATTTTATATTACTATTTGTTGATTTCATCTCAGGGAATACAAAAGTGCTGCGTTTTAGCAATGGCGCCTACCTTGACATTTAGAAGCCCTAAGACTATTTTTGGAAGTCTATTTTTAATTATTTGAGTTAGGATTGCCCAATATTTTAAAAAAACATGATCGTGAATTACTTGATGGCTTAAAAACAACCGGACAGATTCCACGACATATAGCGGTAATCATGGACGGAAACGGCAGATGGGCAAAGAAGCGCGGCTTACCAAGAGTTGCTGGTCACAAAAAAGGAATTCTAACCGTAAGAGAAATCGTTGAAGCGTGCGCGTTTGTTGGTGTGGAGTATTTAACACTTTATACTTTTTCTACAGAAAATTGGAATAGACCGCAAGAGGAAGTTTCTTATTTGATGAGGCTGGTTGTTAAAAGCCTTAAAGATGAAACCGACGAACTGCACAAAAATGGAATTAGACTCACGACTATTGGTGATATTTCGCATTTGCCTCAGGTGGTTCAAAATGAATTGAACGAGGCATTCGAAAAAACGAAAGATAATAAGCGAATGGTCTTAAATTTAGCGTTAAGTTATAGCGGTCGATCCGAAATAGTTAGCGCGGTTAAACAAATAGTTGCTGCCTCCAAAACAAAGGGTTTTGAAATTAGTAGTATAAATGAAGAAACTATTTCGAATTTCCTTTTTACAAGGGACATGCCCGATCCGGACTTAATGATTAGAAGCGGAGGCGAGTTCAGAATAAGTAACTTTCTTCTGTGGCAGTTGGCTTACTCAGAATTATTTGTTACAGATGTGCTGTGGCCGGATTTTAAGTGTAAGCATTTAATTGAATCAATAAAGGATTTTCAAAGAAGAGAGAGAAGATTTGGACTTGTCAGCGAACAAATTAGGAAAAATCACCCCAAAAAGAGTAATGTCAAAATTCATTCCAAGCAAATTGCTCAAATTTAGTTTTATCTTTCTTTTAGCATTCACCGCAATTATAAATGCTCAATATCAACGAGCGAATTATAAAATTTTAGGTGTTTCGGTTGTTGGTAACAAGACCGCCGACCCAGCAACCATTATCGCTAACAGCGGGTTAAGAATAGGCGACGAAATTGAAATTCCGGGCGATCAAACCAATAATGCAATCAAACGCTTGTGGGCATTGGGTATATTCGATTCCAACATCGAAATTCAAATTGAGAAAAAAATTGATAACGGAGTTTATTTATTAATAAAAGTTGATGAATATCCCCGCATCGAAAAATACGTTCTTGAAGGCAACGACAAACTTGATGAAGAAGATTTGGATAAGGAAATAAGTTTTGTTACCGGTCAAACTATAAAACAGCAAGACGTTTATAAAACTAAATCAAAGATTAAAAAACTTTATGAGAAGGAAGGCTTTCTAAACGCTAAGATTGAACCGATACAATATAAGTTCTTCAAAGCGGACACATCCGACGATGAGATATTCGTAACATGGAAAAATATTGACGATCCTTCCGATGAATATGAAAGCGAATATGAATACGATTCAGATTCAAAAGTAAATATTCTTAGGAAGGTAACAGAAAGAATTCTTCTGAAGTATAAAATTGAAGAAGGAGAAGAAGTTGAAGTCCGCAAAATTAGTTTCACGGGTAACGCTGCTTTTGAAGATGGTGATTTGAAAGACGAATTCGAAGAAACAAGTGAAAGTAAATGGTGGAAATTTTGGTCAAGCTCTACTTTTAACCGTGAGGAATACACTAAGGACAAAGAGCTTCTGCTAAATTTCTATAGAAAGAACGGCTACAGGGACTTTGAAATTCTTTCAGATTCGCTCCGCTATTCAAAAGACAAAACCGAAGTTGACATCCATATTGCGCTAATTGAGGGACCCCAATATAAAGTTCGAAATGTAATTTGGGAAGGTAATACAGTTTACAAAGATGATATTTTGAGTGAACGATTGAATTTTGTTAAGGGTGATATTTTTGACTACGAGCGATTTAATCAAAACCTTCGATTTAATGAAAAGCAAACCGACGTGTCATCAGTCTATCAGGATAACGGTTATTTGGGATTTAATTTAAATACACGTGAAGAAAAAGTTGCGGAAGACTCTCTGGACATTTACGTCAGAATTGTTGAGAATAATCGTTTCAGAATCGGGCGCGTGGAAATAAAAGGAAATACTAAAACAAAAGATAAAGTGATCAGACGAGAATTATACACGATTCCCGGAGATTATTTCAGTAGAAATAATATTTTCACCAGTATTCAGCAATTGGCAAATCTGCAGTATTTCAATGTGGAGAAATTATATCAGACAGGCGTTAATCCACAGCCCGTAAGCGATAGCACCGTAAACCTTTCTTATTCAGTTGAAGAAAAATCGAGCGATTATTTAAATGCTTCTGTTGGTTACAGCGGTAATTTCGGATTCAGCGGCGCAATGGGCGTTACTCTCACAAATTTTTCAATTACCGAACCGTTCCAACTTGGCAGCGGACAAATATTTAGCTTCAACTGGCAGTTTGGCGTAGGCAATTATTATAGAACTTTTTCGTTAGGATTTACTGAACCATGGTTTATGGATACGCCAACATTGGTCGGATTCGATTTATTCGACACTCGTCAGAGGTATGTTTATGATTTACGTCAATCCGGAATTACTTTTAAAGTTGGAAGAAGATTGACCTGGCCGGACAGATATTTTTATATTCAAGGGCTTGCAAGATTTCAGTACAACGACGTAATAGATGGTCGAAACTTTTATGCGGAAGGCTTATCGCGCCAATACACTTTAGGCGCAACTGCTAGCCGTAACGATATTGATAATCCAATATTCCCTTCAAAGGGTTCAAAAATTTCTTTAAACATGGAGTTGTCCGGCGGTCCATTTATTCCCGGAGATGTTGATTACTTCAAAATAGATTTTAAAGCCGACGTTTACAGAAGGTTGTTTAATTCTAACCGTTTAGCCTTATACGCCGGAACCGAAATGGGTTACCTCGATGAGATTGTTAAAGGAACTTCAATACAGCCATTTGAGTTCTACTTCATGGGAGGCAACGGTTTAGTAATTGCAACTTCTCCTCTCCGTGGTTACGACGATAGAAGCATTGGTCCTAAAAACACTTATGGAGATGAAGCCGGTGGACGAGTTATGGCAAGGTTTACATTCGAGCTTCGCGCTGCTTTAGCTCTTGAACCAATGCCAATTTATGTTTTGGCATTTGCAGAAGCAGGTAATATATTTGCTAATCTACCAAAAACCGATTTCTTCGATTTGAAAAGATCAGTCGGTTTAGGCGCAAGACTTTTAATTAATCCAATTGGATTGATTGGATTTGATTTTGGATACGGGTTCGATCGGGAAAGCGTAATCGGCAAAAAACCCGAGTGGCTGTTTCACTTTCAATTTGGAAGAGGATTTTGATAATAATATTAATTTAATTACATGAGGTTATTGTGAAAAAAATATTCATCGTTTCTTTATTATTAATTGCAGTTAGTTTATCTGCTCAATCTTCAATTAAAATTGGTTTTGTTGATTCGCAAGTTATCCTTGCTCAATATGCGCCAGCTATCAAAGCTCAGAGCGATCTTGATGCGCTTACCGCAAAATGGAGCAAATCTAGAGACAGCATGGTTACTGTACTTCAAGCGCAGTATGGCGAATATGAAAAGCAAAAAGAATTAATGACAGCAGACAAACAAAGAGAAACTCAGCAGGCTTTGGTTAAAAAGCAGCAAGAAATTCAGTTCTATGAACAATCAAAATTTGGTCAGCCAAATGGTGAATTATACAGAAAGAACGAAGAGTTGTTATCGCCAATTAAAGAGAAAATCATGAATTCGATTAACGAAGTTGCAAAAGCAGAAGGCATGAATTTTATTTTCGATAAAACCGGCGACGTTTTATTATTGTATGCAGATTCTGAATATGATATGACTTACAAAGTTCTGGATAAACTGAAAAGAGGGAAATAATTTTAAATAAGGCTCAGTTATGAAAAAACTAATTCTTTTTTTGATTTTACTTTTTCCGGTTCTTAATCAAGCTCAGTTGAAAATCGGCTATGTAGATTCTGATACGATAATGAAAAATCTGCCCGATGCTCAGGATGCACAAAAAAAGCTTGATGGATTAATTGCCGAGTGGAAGGAAGATCTTCGTAAAATGGAAACCGATTTCCAAAAGAAGTATGAAGATTATGAAAAACGCAAGCTTATTTTAAGCGAGCAGAAGCGGGTCGAAACAGAAAAAGAACTTATAAAACTTGAGACCGACATCAATGATTACAGACAGAAAAAATTCGGTGTTAATGGCGAGCTTTTCACAAATCAAAATGATGTAATGAAGCCTGTTCAAAACAAAATATTCAATGCAATACAATTAGTTGCAAAAGAAAAAGAATTAGATTTTGTTTTTGATAGAAGCGGAGATATATTATTTTTGTATGCCAAAGAGGAGTATGACATTACGAATCTTGTTTTAGAAAAACTAAAATGATTATTGATGAAAATAACTTTGAAAGAAGCCGCCGATTTTATCGGCGGCAAAATTATTGGGGACCCCAATTGTGAAGTATTAAATGTCTCAAAGATTCACGAAGCGCAAAAGGGTGACTTAACATTTCTTTATCTTCCTGCCTACACAAAATATTTAGCAACTACCAAAGCCTCGGCAGTAATTGTAAAACCCGGAACTGAAAGACCTCACGAAAATATCTCTTTAATTGAATCATCTAATCCGGACGTTGCGTTTCAGTCAATTGTTAGAAAATATTTTTCGCCGGAATTTCCATTGGTAGGAATTGATACCAGCGCACAGGTTGATAAATCCGTTGTAATCGGTGATAGCACTGCGCTTGGCAAAAACGTTGTTATAGAAGAAGGCTGTGAAATAGGAAACAACACAAAAATTTTTCATAATACCGTAATTATGAAAAACTCAAAAATTGGTTCGGACACACTTATATTTCCAAATGTAACCGTTCGCGAAGAATGCATCATTGGCAGCAATGTAATCATTCATAGCGGAACAGTAATCGGTTCGGATGGGTTTGGCTATTCACCACGCAAAACAGGCGGGTACGATAAAGTTCCGCAGATTGGCAATGTAATTATCGAAGATGAAGTTGAAATCGGTTCCAATGTTTCAATTGATAGAGCGGCAATTGGATCAACCATTATAAAAAAAGGCGCAAAGTTAGATAACCTAATTCAAATTGCGCACAATGTTGTTGTTGGAGAAAATACTGCAATAAGCGCTCAAACCGGAATCTCCGGAAGTTCGACTGTTGGAAAGAATTGTATTTTCGGCGGGCAGGTTGGTATTACCGGTCATATCGAAATTGCCGATGGAACTATGATTGGGGCTCAATCCGGAATAACAAAAACTCTTACAAAAGGAAAGTACTTTGGAACCCCTGCCAAAGAAATGGGGCAAAGTCTTCGTCTCGAAGGTCATATTCGAAGTCTGCCTGACTATGCTCGAAAAATTAAAGAACTTGAAAAAAAGCTTAATAAAGTTGAAGAAAACTTGAAAAATAACGCTGAGGTAAAAAAATAATGCTCCAACAACAAAGAACTATAGATAAATCTGTTTCCATCTCAGGAACAGGATTGCATACTGGTGAAGTTTGTACAATGACTTTTAAACAAGCGCCTGAAAATTTTGGTATTAAATTTATCAGAGTTGATCTTGCGGATGCACCGGAAATTCCTGCGAATACTGATTACGTTATTGATACTGCAAGAGGAACGACAATTGGAATCGGCGAAGCAAAAGTTCATACAATTGAGCACGTTCTAGCTGCGATTGTTGGTTTGCAGATTGATAACATCAGAATCGAAATAGATGGAATTGAACCTCCTGTTGGAGATGGCAGCGCCATGCCTTATGTAGAAAAGCTTTTGGAAGCAGGATTTATCGCTCAAGAAGCGCCGAAAGATTATCTTATAATCACAGAAACTGTAACCATGACTAATGAAAATGAGCAAGTTGATATTGTTGCCCTGCCTCTTGATGGTTACCGTGTTACCGCGATGGTTGATTATCAAAATCCTGCATTGGGAAGTCAACATTCTGGATTGTTTGATTTAGAAAAAGAATTTGTTACCGAATTTGCTCCGGCAAGAACTTTTTGTTTTTTGAGCGAAGTTGAAGAATTAGCAGCAAATGGATTGATTAAGGGCGGTAACCTTGATAATGCAGTTGTTATTGTTGACCGCAAAGTTGATGAAAAAAGTCTTGATGATCTGCGTAAAAAGATCGGTTTAAAAGATCCAATTACCGTAGGCGAAAACGGATTCCTGAATGAAAAATCTTTGCGATTTAAAAATGAACCCGTTCGTCATAAAGTCCTAGATTTAATTGGCGATTTAGCTTTGATTGGCGTTCCAATAAAAGCTCAGATTTTAGCTGCAAGACCGGGACACAAAGCAAATGTAGAGTTCGCAAAAAAAATCCGCAAATTATATCAGCAGAAAAAACTTGTAAAAAAATATCAGAATGTTAAAACTGAGGGGATTGTATTCGATGTAACGGCTATTCAAAAAATTCTTCCTCACCGTTATCCTTTTTTGCTTGTAGATAAAATTGTGGATTTAGAATTCGACAAAAAAGTTACGGGTATTAAATCGGTTACATTTAACGAACAGTTTTTCCAGGGGCATTTTCCAGGTCAGCCTGTAATGCCGGGAGTACTTATTCTTGAAGCAATGGCTCAATGCGGCGGAATTCTTCTCTTAAATTCTCTTCCAAAACCCGAGACGAAACTTGTGTACTTTATGACAATAAATAATGCAAAATTCCGAAAGCCGGTTGTTCCCGGAGATCAGCTTGTTTTAGTCGCTGAACTTATCGAAAATAAAAAGAGATATGTTTCCATAAGCGGTAAAGCTTATGTTGATAATAATTTAGTTGCCGAAGCAGAATTTATGGCGGCAATTGTAGATAAAAACAGTTCTAATAACGGATAACGAAATGAATATAATTCATCCAACTGCAGTGGTAAGCAGCAAAGCAGTTTTAGGCGATGGCAATGAAATTGGACCATTCGTTTTTATTGAAGACAATGTACAGATTGGCAATAACTGCATCATCGGTCCGAATGTGTGTATTTATAATGGCGCAAGAATTGGGAATGAAGTTAAAATTTATCAATCAGCTTCTGTTGCTAATGCGCCTCAGGATTTGAAATACGCCGGCGAAGAAACATTGTTTTATATTGGCGATAATACCACAATTAGAGAATTTACTACTCTTCACCGAGGCACAGTTGAAACTGGATTTTCCCAAATTGGCAGCAAATGTTTACTAATGGCTTATACCCATATTGCACACGACTGTGTAATTGGAGATAACTGCATTCTTGCAAACAGCGTTCAACTTGGCGGACACGTTGTAATCGAGGATTGGGTTATAATCGGAGGAACAACCCCTGTGCATCAATTCAGTAAAATTGGACAGCACGCGATGATCGGCGGCGGCTTTAGAGTAATCTCCGATGTTCCGCCCTATGTTCTTGCGGCGGGCAATCCTTTAAAATATTCCGGATTGAACCTCATTGGTTTACGACGCAGAGGATTCTCTAATGATGACATCGCAATTATAAAGGATACCTATCAGATATTATTTTCTTCTGAATTGAATTTTACTGATGCAAAAGCAAAGGTTGCCGATACTTATAACGATAATAAACTTGTAAATAATGTGCTCGAATTTATTCAAAAGAGCAACAGGGGTATTATTAAAAGATGATGTGGCATTTTCTTGATACGGAATTTAATAATGGCAAATTTAATATGGATTTTGATATTGAACTTGCAGGAAAATGTTCCGACGGTGAAGCATACTTTCGATTATATCAGTGGGAGCCGTATTGCATTTCTCTTGGAGCTAACCAAAATGATTCCGATCTAAATCTGACAAAATGCAGACACGATAATATTGATGTAGTAACTAGACCAACAGGCGGTAGAGCAATTCTCCATGCTGAAGAAATTACATATTCTGTCGTAATCCCTGCAGCTTTTGGATTGAGTGTAAAAGATATTTACTCCAAAATTTCTATGGCATTGGCGGGCGGTTTGGGTCTTTACGAGCCTGCGTTAAAAGAAGTTGATTTAGAAACATTTCAACCTGACTTCCCTTCCCTTTTGAATAAACCTGAGGGAAAGCTTTGTTTTTCCAGCACCGCAAAAAGTGAAGTAAAATATGACGGCAGGAAATTAATCGGAAGCGCACAGCGAAAAATGGAAAAAGCAATCTTGCAGCACGGATCTATTTTATGCGGAAGATTCCACGAAAATTTAGCAGATTATTTAGTCGATCAATCTAATATTAAATTTTATAAAGACGAGTTAAAGACAAAAACCATTACTATCGAAGATATACTCGGAGAACCTGTTGATTATATTAGATTGAAAGATTGTTTGAAACAAGGATTTGAATCATTCTGGTCAATGAATTTTACCAATACAAATATTAACTATTCGACAGCCAACGAAATTATCTTTTAACAATTCATTGACGATTCTGACATGCGAGCAATACTACTTATACTTCTTATAAATTTTACTTTGAACGCTCAGGATGCTCTTGAAATTAAAAAACACCTGAAAGGCAAAACTGTTTTTGATATTTGTAATGACGGCGAAAATTTATGGATTGCGACTCATGGTGACGGAGTGTACAAGTATTCTCCTAAAAAGAATAAATGGAATAACTACTCTACTCAGAACGATGAACTTCAGATTAATTTGTTTTATTCTGTTGCCGCAAATAAAAAATATGTTTGGGCAGGTTCTACAGACGGACTTTTCATTTTTGATAAGCAGCGCGGTAAATGGAGTAAGCGTAAATTTGGGAAAGGCGGGCAATTAAGCAACTGGATTCGCTCGCTTGAATACGATCCTTTTATTGATGCCGTTTGGATTGGACGGTTTCAATATTTAACAAAGTACGACGTAAAAAGAAGACGTTTCACCGATTATGATCTTACCATTAAAAAGGATGAAAAATCAAATACCATTAAGGTAATTGAGGTTGACGGCGATAGTCTTGTTTGGTTTGGAACGGAAAACGGCTTGCACAAGTACAACAAAAAAAAGGATATTGATGAAAAGGGATCGATTCTGTATTATGACAACCGCCTAAATTATTTTAATGGCGAGGGTCAAGAAGTTTCCATTGCCTCAATTTTATTTGAGCAGGGATTTATCTGGATTGGATTAGATGAATTTATTACCAGAGAGAACAAAAATTATAATGTAGGCGGTTTATACAAATTTGACAGACGAAATGAATGGACCCGCTTCGATACCCGCAATGGCATGAAGGGAAACGGAGTTTTCGATATTGAACTAATAGGTAATTATTTATGGGTATCGCAGTATCAATTTATTGCGAGCACAAAGGAAGGTTACGGACGCGGGTTGGTTTTAGTTAATAGAATTACCGAAGAAGTAAGCCCAATTGTGGATAACCAAATTCCTGAAAATATTTACAAAATACATTTCTTCGGTAATTCCGTTTGGCTTGGAACAGGCGAAGGATTGGTTGAAATAGATTTATCAAATAATTTTGTAGAACATTTTAAAAGTAAAAAATAAAATGACAGAGTTTAGCGCAAAAGCATTAAATCATATCAGAAAAAAATTCAAAGGCAAAAAGATTGCTGTCATCGGCGACTTAATGCTCGACGGATATTATTGGGGCGATGTTAAAAGAATTTCTCCCGAAGCTCCCGTTCCAATTGTTGAAATAGAAGATGAATTTTTCCGTTTCGGAGGCGCTGCGAATGTTGCATTAAATCTCCTTACGCTTGGAGCA
>JAHJTX010000076.1 GCA_018829545.1 Bacteroidota bacterium
AGCCACATAAATTGTAATTCAAAATATGCCACAAAGACACGAAGACACAAAGTTTCACTAAGTTCTACTAATAAATTCTTTGTGCTTCTTAGTGCCTTTGCGCCTTAGTGGCAAAAAAATCATCCGTGCTGAGTAGTTACCTTTATTTTTAATTTTATTGACATCGCTAATACATTTAGCCATTATTTTATACGTAACTGAATTTGTGAAATGATGCACTAATGCAGATAAATTAAAACGGTTAAAAGATTCACGAGTCATTCGAAAATTCTCTCTCAAAATTATATCAATACTATTTTTACAGAAGTCTCAATTATTTCACCAGCATCATCTTCTTAACCAACGAAAAATCTCCTGCAGAAATTTTATAAAAATAAATTCCCGATGGAAGACTGCTTCCATTAAATTCAACTTCGTACTCACCTGGTGCTCGCGACTCATTTACAAGAACCGCAACCTGCTGACCGAGTGCATTATGAACTGATAATTTTACGATTACTTGTAGAGACGAGGCGTCCGGCAGTTGCCGGATATCTACGTTTGGAATAGAGAATTTTATTGTTGTGCTTGGATTAAACGGATTAGGATAATTTTGATACAACTCAAATTCCGTTGGGATTTCACCGGTTAATTGTTCAACCGTTGTGATGGAATCCGGGGACGTTTTGAATTTGAAAATTCCTGTCCAATCGCTAATTCCAATATTATTCTTCGCTTGTACACGCCAAGAGTAAAACGTATTCTTATCCAATATCTGTGATGGGTAAACCGTGTCCGCAACAGTTTTATCTACAACAAGTGAATTCAAATTAAAATCGAGACTCTTAGAAACCTGGAGCGCATAATGTATTGCAGTTTTAGTTGAAGTCCATCTTATCACCGGATCTAATTCAATATTCAAAGTTACATCCGGCGGGTACAATAAAACCGGTTTGATAGGAAATCCCGTTTCAAAATTTCTTACTATAGAGTAATTACTGCCGCCGCCGTTATTCTCCGATTTAACGCGCCAGTAATATTTTGTAACACCTTTTAGACCGGTAAGAATAAATGTAGTATCGTATACACTTTTTTCGTCAAGAAGAAGCGGACTGAATGATGCACTTTCTGAAACCTGAATTCTATATTTATCTGCATAAGCCGCTTTATTCCAGCGAAGATCAACGCTTGCCCCAATGTCATTTTGACTATCCGCCGGGTAAACAAGCGCGGGAATTTCCGGCAAAAATATTTTTGTTCTGAATTTAAAAATTGCGGGCCACTGGCTTCTGCCGTATTCGTTGGATGCGCTGACCTGCCACGAATAATAAGTTCCTGCTTTTAACTCCCCGCTTTGAAAAAATGTATCGGTAAGAGTTTCGTTTATAATCATAGCGGTGGTTACAAAAGATAAACCTTCCGCCACTCGAAGATTGTATGAATTTGCTTTTGGATTAGAACTCCACTTAAACAATGGTTCCAAAGCGACATCAACGGTAACATCCGTCGGAGAGATAAGCTGCGGAGTTTTTGGAAAACCAGTATTAAAATTGAATGTATTTGAATATGAACTTTGACCTGCATAATTCTCAGATCTTACACGCCAGTAATAAGTTGATTCACCTTGCAGTCCGCTAATCTGTTTAGCCGTGTCAAGAATTTCCGATTGCTCTAAAAACAAAGGTGAAAATGCACTACTTGCAGAAACTTGAAGTCTGTATGTAACAGCATTAGCCGCATAATTCCATATCAAATTGACAGAGTCCCTAACATTTTCTTCCGCAATAGCTGGCGCAACAAGAGTAGGAACTGCCGGTTGAACAGACGCTGGCTGGAATTCGAAAACGCTGCTTCTCTCTCCTTCAACATGGTTTTCGCTGAGAGCAGTAACTACGTAATATTTTTTTGTCGTGGGGAATTTGGAATCCACTATATAAAAATTTCTTGAAGTTACATCAAAAATATTTACAGGATTTGTTAGATCCGGATTCTCTCCCGGATTAGTGTCATAACTATAAATTGCGTAAAAGGCAGCATTATTTGATGCAGGAATATTCCAGGTAAGCGCAGTCGTTCCAATTCCATCAACTCGGTCATATCGCAGATTGTTTACAGCCGCAGGCGGAGTTTGATCTTTCCATTCTAAAGACGGAACCAAAGACTTATACTTATAATAATGGTTTTTAAGCGTGTCTGTATTGCCCTGACGATTTTCGGCAAAGTTGTTCGCAGTAAAAAACACTTCGCCATAAACTCCTTCTACTGTTCGGTTCATGGCAATCATTCTTCCAAGTTGTGTTTTATCGAAAGTTGATTCACCAACCCGGTAAAATGCCAAGCCGGGATAAATATGCCTTCCGTTTCTAACGTTTGCCCACCAAGGCATTAATTTACTATAGTCCTGATTCCCACCGATCTGCCAATACAACTGCGGAGTGAGGTAGTCTATTATTTGTTCGCTCAACCATGCAACAGCGTCGCTGTATATTACGCTGTAATTATCGTTGCCGAAAATCCCAGGCGGAACATCTTTCTTCCAAATACCTGCAGGGCTTTGCCCAAATTTTACGTGCGGTTTTTCGGCTTGAATTCCCGCATAAATCATTCTCAACAGTTCATTAACGTTGTCTCGTCTCCAATCGCCTCTATTTGTAAACCCGCGAGTATGAGCGGCAAATGTTGCATCGTCTTGGTTTGAAATTCCCGAGAGATAAAAATAATCGTCGAAGTGAACTGCGTCAATATCGTATCTTCTTACTACGTCTTTGATTACGCTTAAAACGTGTTCCCGCACTTCGGGTAAACCGGGATCTAAGATTTGATCTCCGTTTACCGTTAATACCCAGTGAGGGTTTTTCTTTGCAATGTTGCTTTCTGCAAGTTGAAAGCCCCAACTTGCTCTTTTTACTCTGTAGGGATTAAACCAAGCGTGGAGTTCCATTCCCCGTTTGTGAGCTTCTTCAATTGCGAATTCAAGAGGATCGAAAAAAGGACTTGGAGCTTTGCCCTGAGTTCCGGTTAACCAATAAGACCAAGGCTCAATTTCAGATGCATACATCGCATCGCACGCGGGTCTAATTTGGAATACAACTGCATTTAGATTTGCAGCTTTCAAATAATCAAGAATTTTTATCAGATCAGCTTTTTTAGTCTCAGTTGAGTTGGACGAACTGCTAGGCCAATCAATATTTGCAACGGTAGAAATCCACGCTGCTCTAAATTCCCTTTTTGGCGAAACAGTTTGCGAGAATGAGGATGCGGCTATGAAAATGAACAGAACAAATGCGAGAAAATGTTTCATTATGAATTACCTTTTAGAAGCAGATTTGATTAAAGGGGTAACTAAAAGTAAATATTTCTTAGTGTTTCTCGGTGAACTTAGTGCCTAAGTGGTAGAATTAATCGCCACCACTAAGGCACAAGATCACAAAGTATTACAAAGACTTTTAAGCCCACCCTGTTAATGTGTATTTAATTAAAAATTTATTCCAACTGAAAAATGCTGTGTATTATCCAGAATTCCGAAATCCTGCCAGGCATAGTCGATGAATAGTTCTAAGTTTGGAGCAAATTCATATTTTAGTCCGAATCCTAAAGACAATCCTTCTTCTGAATTATCGAGCAGCAATGATTTGTAACCTCCGCGCACGGCGAACATATTATAGAATAAATATTCCGCGCCAACATTAATGGATTCATCGTTATCGTTTGGATGCAGAGCATCAACTCCAACAGTTAATTTATGATTGTCTTCCGCAAGCACGTCCATTGCAACGCCAACTCTAAAGGTAAGCGGCAGCGGCCATTCGTCAGTTAATAATTTTGCTAAGATCTGATTGTTATTTCCTTCGATTGTTTCATCAATATCGTGCTGAACAAAAAGGTCCTTACCGTCCATCTGCATATCGCCGCCAAAGTTTGTAATGGAAGCGCCTATTCTTAATCCATAAATATCCGAATTGAATAATACGCCAACATCAAAAGCCAAGCTGCTCGCAGAAGTATTCCAAATTTTCTGTTGAATATACTTTGCCGTACCGCCAATCGAAAAACGGTCGGTTAAATTAACTGCATAAGTAAGAGCCAGATAAAGATCGTGGGCAGAGTAAAATTCACCCGTTCCTTCTTGCTCGGATAAAGTTGTTACTTCCATATCGCCGTAATC
>JAHJTX010000405.1 GCA_018829545.1 Bacteroidota bacterium
AAGGTAAAGAGACAGCATTAGCTCATCGCTATTACTAAACTGGAATGCCTCTGTTAAAAGATAATCTTCTAACTCTTTTTTCTTTTTTATTATAAGAGTATCTGGAAGCTCACTAAACCCAATATTCCCACCATTAAGTGATACATCACCCATTATAAAGAAAAATTGGGTTGTATCTTCTCTTGCTACAACACCTCTTCCTTGATTGAATGAAGCTGCACTAACTTTATAAGTTGTTCCCACGCTTGTTGTTGTTGTAAATGGATAAGGTGAAGAAGTTGTGCTTAAAATTGAGCCATACATTGAATTTAAATTAGGTGCATTTGCAAGTTGAATATATCTGCCACTTGTTCCAAATGACCAGACACTATTCCAACGTAGAAATTTAACAGCACCACTTGATTCTGTCCAAGCAGTAATATCCATTGTACCGGCCATATTGATTTGTGGATATAAAGGAGTATTTGAACCATATTGACCAAAAGTAGAACTCCAACCGCTTGATGATTTTGTACGCCTTATTATCTTTGTGTAAGACGAATTATAATATGGAGTACCAACCCAAGCAACAATAGGGTAACCGCTTGATGAAGTTGTTATGCTTGGATAAAAATTTGTTGGAAATCCATCTCCAGTTGATATTGTTGCAAAATTATCCACAACATTAAAGTATCCAGACCATCCCGAATATACACCCATTCGTGAGTATTGTATATATGACCATCCTTGTTGCCATGCTATGTGAGCTAACAAATCTACATCGTTATTTTTTGATGCAATTGTAGGGTTTTGTGAATCACTATTTGTATTTGGAATTTTAGTTACACTACCAAGTAAATTCATAGATGAGTGAATACAAGAATAATAGATACCCGATTCTGTTCCATTGCTACCAACCCAAGCTACATGATAAACTTCAACTCCATAAAAACTACCAGAACTTATAACTGGAGTTGCTGATGTACTTGCTATATAGTCATTTCCGTAAGCATCTCCTCTAATGGTGTAACTACCAACATACTCTAATAAATTTGATGTTTCTATGTTGTATAAATCGATACTAATTCTATTTTTATTTTCATATTCGTTGTATTCTTGATAAGCAACCCCTATTTTGTCTCCATCTGGACTTAAACATATTGAAGCATTTTTCATATTAGAATCAGTAAAAATATGTGGGAATTGTGGAAAATTTGGATGATATTCTTTTGCTAAATCCCAAGTGTTACCATTATCACTACTTCTCTCTAACCAAGTTGAACCCATGCTTTCGTATAGATTCCATAAATCTCCGTTGGCACTTCGCACAAATTTACGTTGGTTGTTTTTGTTGTATGTTGCATGCATACTAGAAAGTTGCGTTCCCTTCATCACAGCTTTTACTGTGGCATTAGCTTGGTTAAAAACTACTGGTGTTTCAAGGTTTGCGCTACTTTGAAATGAGGCTCCGGTTCCTTCCCATTTGTGGAAATAGAAGTTTCTGGTTTTGCCTTGCACATAAATTGGCTGCGGGCTTTCGGCTTTGACTTGGTAGTAAGGTGGTGTCCAAATTTGTGTAAATTCATCATATCCTTGCTTGAGGAAGACGCCTTGGTAAACGTCGCCGCTATAAGATGTTGAATAATCGGGATAAAAAGGAGAGGGACGGCTTTTAAATTCTAATTTGTCGGGTCCGGCATCATCCATCCCTCTATTTCGTAAATTATATCCATACAATGAATCGGGGTAATCAATTAGCCAAGGGTCTTTGAATTGTACATCACCTCCATTTACTGGTGAAGATTCAAGATTGTTTTTGATTGTTATGTCAGGTTGGGTTCCCTCAAATTTTGAAGTTAAAGTGTTCGTAAGTGGAGTTATTGTAAAACCGTGATGATTTTTTATATCGGTTTTATCGGCATTCCAATTATTATACTTTTCATTTGAATAAATAGCTTGATCTCCTTGTATGGTTTGAACAGAATTTACTGGAAAATCAAATGGTGTCCCGGGGTTAATATATGGAGATGGAGTAAATTCAGTTCCTTCCCACTTCCGTAGTTTTCCGACTTGTGTATTGTTACTTAGTCTTTGATCAAGGGTGACCATTTGGCTAGGAGGTGTATAAGAAACCGAGATTGAAGGATATAAACCACCAGTCCTAAAATACCAAGAGACAACACCAGCTTCCGGGCTTTCATATTTCCACGCTATTCCAAGAGTAAATCTATCATTTTGATTGATGGAATTAGCAAACTGGGTCACAAAACTACTTCCGTTGTTGAAAGTAGTTTTTACATATAGCTGATTACCTTGTTTGGAATATCCGCCCTCACCAATTGGTGTAATTAGCGTTTTATCTGTTGAATTCCACAAAGCAGCTAAATCTAAATTTGTGTTGGTTATATCACTTCCGCAATTAAAATAATTTAATGTTGTGTTTTCGACCGTGAACATTGTATAATTAAAACTCACCGTAACACTATGAATCGTTGAACCATTAGGTATTTCTAAATCAATAATATTCCATTGATAAACACCGTGGGCATACGTGGGTGTCGCCGCTAGTTTGCCAATTTCGTAAAGAACTACGCTGCCATTGTATGTAAATAAGCCCCCCATTGAAAAGGGACTATTACTTCCAGCTTTTCTAAGATCAATTGAATAATTAGGATAATTTGCAACATAATTTAATTGTTGGGCATTTAATTGAATTGCAATGTACATAACGATTAAAGCTACAATAAGAGAGAACTTTTTCATTTTATCATTCCTTTATTTTTCTTGTTATACTATATTTGAATAGCAAATAAAAAGGCAGAATGATTCATTGAATTATTCACGCATACCTTTATTATTTGCATTTACGGGCAGTGATGTGTCAGCATCACTGCTCGATATTAGTATTAGGCGGTGCTCGCTTCATATTATACTCCTTTCTTTATTTAATTATCTTTGACCTATTGTTATAACTGCCCGGGCTGATTGATATCCCACTGCAATTACTAAATTATTTTTTATTCCTACCGATAAATAAGTCCCATTTGATAAAGCGGTTTCATTCATATAGCTTCTCCAGGTAAAGCCATTGTAGTGAAGTGTTTCACCATAAGCGCCGACTATAATTATATCGTTAATATTATTTCCTTTTATTTTATTAGTATGAAACGAAGTAATATTAATTAAATTAGCACCCCAAACTAAATCGACAAGCCTGTATTTATTGTAAATACCTGACCCCACAACATAGTATTTGTTATTTGGCTTAAACCATATACCACTTAAAGGCCATCTAGAGCCTTCAGCATTTAGCTGTGTTGCCTGGCTAGTATTATTTATTCTTAAAACAACTCTTTCGCTTTCCCACCCGTGTAGTATGTTCCCACATACAGCCAAAATCTCCCACTCCTTAGTTTTCTCATTATAATCTCCCCAGATATCATTAATATTTAATGTCGTTCCACTTTCTATTTTTGTCCAACTGCTCCCGTTGTAGTGTGCAATATTTCCGTTATTGCCCACTACATAAAAATCTTTACTCGATGTACCCCACATTGCATTTACTCGCCATCCGTCACCGTTTGGTTCTAATGGAAAATTCTCAAGATGCACACTATATTCTATTCCATTCCATCTTACAACCCCATTAAACCAAATATCATTTTCATTAAAAGCGAATACGGCGTATAAAGGTGAACTTTTTCCCATTAGCCTCTTCAATTCCCAGACTTCTCCGTTCCAATGCACGGCGTTGTAAGGTCCTAAGTAATGCCCCGAGCTGTCAAAGTCGTCTTTCGTGTGTATTTCTCCAACCGCCCAAATGTCGTTTTCATTAATAATCGCCACATCTTTCAAGTAACTGCTGCCACCGTTTCCGCCAAATGTAAAAGTTTGCCATGTAAAATTGTGGCTGGTAGTATCCATAGTTACGGCTTCAGCGGCTGCAGTAAACCCGCCTAATTTTGCTTTGTAACTGTAAGTTTTAGAGGGTAAAAGCCCCTCGTCAAAAAATAGTGTGTCTGTTCTATCCATTGTAAAAGCGGTTAGAAATTCATTGTTCCTATAAAGCATAAGCTGTTTATCAGCATCAATACCCTTAGCAGATATTTTAATCCAAGCCTCCGTACAGCTTACATCTTCTACTGTAATACTTAAAGACTGATCGTTATTGGGTTCTGCTACTTGGCAGCTAAAACCAATAAAAACAGCGAGGATAATTGACAGCAGACTTAAAAATGCTTTGCTCATTTTTCTCTACCTTGTGATAAGTTGTTTGTGTAACGAGTTAAAACTATATGTAAAATATTTGGATGATTCTCGTGGCGGAAGGGCAGGATATTTAGCTTAATCATTGTATCCTCTTATAAAATTTAGTTGATGCAAATAAATGAGAATTAAATTAAAAGTC
>JAHJTX010000077.1 GCA_018829545.1 Bacteroidota bacterium
CTTTATATTCAGTCGAAGGGACAGAAAAACTCGTGATATAAGCGCCGTCGCTCGGCGTTGAAACAATCAGCGTCTGCCATATTGCGCCGTTATCTGAGGAATATTCAATGTTAACATTTTCAATTCCTACAGACGTCCACTTAATTGTATCGGAAACACCGGCATCCCAAATTTCATTTCCGTTTGGGTAGGTTAAATAAATCTCAGCAACAGGGAGAATAGAAAAACTCGCATTGCTTTCGTCGAATGGAGAACTATCAGCATAGTCGCTGATTTTAACTCTGCATTGTGTTGAATTAATATTCGGCACATTCCACTCGAAAGAACCTGAACTTGAGAGACTGTCTACGATCTTATTCCAAGTATTTCCGCCATTGGAAGTGAATTCAATTTTTACTGAATCTATTCCCGAAGAACTCCACGTTATATTTTTTGAAGTATTCGCTTCCCAAATTTCGCCGCCGTTTGGAGAAATTATTGCAATACCCTGCACAATTTGATTAGTGATTGAAAAATTGTTATCGGAAATATCATAAGGAGCGTTGTCATCGTTATCGCTGATCTTTACTCTGCAGAGAGACGAATTTACGTCCGGCACGCTGCTCCATGTGTATGAGCCGATACTTGGAAGATTATCAACAATTAGCTGCCATGTTGCGCCGTTATTAGTAGAATATTCAACTTTAACATTTTCGATGTTGGTTGATGTCCAAACAATATTGTTGCTCGCTCCGGTGCGCCATGTTTCACCGCCGTTTGGAGTTATCACTTTTATTTCCGGTTCCGGCGCAATAGTAAAAGTATTATCGCTCATGTCAATCGGTGTTCCATCAATCACATCGCTAATTCTAATTCTGCAATTTGTGGAAGCCGTTGAAGGCACCTGTCCCCAATTATAAAAACCGTCGCTTGGAGTATCAGCCACTATTAATTGCCAGTTGACTCCGTTATCAGTAGTGTATTCAATTTTTACATTTGGCACTTCGGTTGAATTCCATGTAATATCCTTAATTGTTCCGGCCTGCCAAATTTCTCCGCCGTTAGGTGAAGTTACATTTATCGATTGAAGATCATCATTAAATATCGTAAATGTTTGATCTGAAGCATCAACTGGAACACCGCGATCTGCGTCGCTGATTTTAACTTTGCACAACGATGAATTAATCAGCGGTAAATTTGACCACAAATACATTCCATTATTTTCAACGCTGGCAGCAACTGTTTCCCAGGTTGACCCGCCATTTTTGGTGAATTCAATTTTTACGCTTAATATTGCCTGAACCGGATTTATTCCGGATTTATTGGAATTAAGCTCATCGCCGCCGCCAATATTCTTTTTACCTGAAGATGAATTCCAACGGACGTACTGACTGGAACCTGCTTCCCATCTTTCTCCGCCGTTAGGCGAAAGTAGAGTTAAACTGCTCTGCGGATTAACCGTGAAAACTCCATCACTCTCGTCAACAGGAAATCCCTTTGTAGTCTCAGAAATTTTTACTTTATATTCAGTCGAAGGGACAGAAAAACTCGTGATATAAGCGCCGTCGCTCGGCGTTGAAACAATCAGCGTCTGCCATATTGCGCCGTTATCTGAGGAATATTCAATTTTAACATTTTCAATTCCTACAGACGTCCACTTAATTGTATCGGAAACACCGGCATCCCAAATTTCATTACCGTTGGGATGAGTCAAATATATCTCAGCAACCGGGCGAATAGAAAAATTTGCATTGCTTTCATCAAATGGAGAACCATCAACACCATCGCTAACCTTAACTCTGCACTGCGTTGAATTATAATTCGGAACATTCCAAGAATAAACTCCGGAGCTGGCAATATTTGTAGCAATGGTATCCCATTCGGCTCCATTGTTGGTGGTTATCGATATAGTAACCCGGCTCACGCCGGAAACCTGCCACGTAATATTCTGCCATGTACCTGCTTCCCAAGTTTCGCTGCCGTTGGGTGAATTAACTTCAATAGACTGAACTATTTGGTTGGAGATAGTGAAATTTCCATCCGACGCATCAAATGGTACCGCATCGGCAGCATCACTAATTCTAATCCTGCAGAGCGTAGAATTAATATTCGGAATATTTTCCCAATTATGATTACCGTCGCTCGGGGTATTCGATACAATCGAAGTCCAAGTTGCGCCGTTATTAGTAGTGAAATCGATATTAACGTTTTCGATATTCTGAGAAGTCCACGTTATCATTGCAGAGGAACCCGCCTGTAAAGTTTCTCCGCCATTAGGCGAAAGAATGGCAATATCCGGTTCAGGAGTTATAGAGAACTCCGAATCACTCAAATCGTAGGGTATTCCGTCACTTGCATCTTTAATTCTAATTCTGCAATTGTTCGATGGAGTACTGGGAATTTGAGGCCATGTATAAAAACCAGTTGACGGAATTGAGGAAACAATGGTCTGCCAATCAACGCCGTTATTTGTTGTGAAATCAATATCAACAGAGGATATTCCTGTAGAAGTCCACGCAATCACAGTGCTCATTCCTGCGTTTAAAACATCTCCGCCGTTAGGAGTAGTAACAGTAATCGACTGTAACTGTCCATCGCTCAAATCAAATGGCGCATCTGAAAGATCAAAAGGCACGCCGTCAATAACATCACTTATTCTAACAACGCAAAGAGATGAGTTGTGCGATGGAATATTCGACCACAAATAAACGCCAATATTTGGAGTTGAAGCAATAATTGTATTCCAGCTTGCGCCGTTGTTCGTGCTATATTCAATTTTTACATTTTCTATAGTCTTGATCTGATCGCCGCCGGCGTTGGAAGCAATAGAATTTTGATTTCCTTTTTTCTTCTTATTCGAAGAATTGCTTTTCCGCTTAATATTTTTGTTAAATGAATTGTCTGCTTCCTTTGTTATTTGACCGCCGCTAAATGCCGCCGCTCCGGGCGTTGACGTAGTCCACCGAATATATTGATTCGAACCGCTTATCCAGCTTTCGCCGCCATTTGGTGCGAGAACTGTAATAAATGATTCCGGTTCAATTGAAAAAACCCCGTCGCTTTCATCAGAAGGATTGTTCGATTCCACATTCGAAATTCTTACTTTCGCATTTGTCGAAGGAGTATTTGGTACAGGCTCCCATGTGTAAAATCCATCGCTAGGAGTGTTAGCTGCGATTACGATCCAATCCACTCCGTTATTTATTGAGTATTCAATTTTTACGTTACCAACTTGAATACTCGTCCAAGTAATTGTTTTACTCGAATTGCCAATCCATTTTTCTCCGCCGTTTGGAGAAGTGACCTTAATTTCTTTTGGTATACTGATAGAAAACACAGCATCGCTGACATCGTTGATGCTGTCTGCGGCTACATCAATTATTTTTATTAAGCATTTATCCGAAATGATATTTGGAATTGGATTCCAATTATACTTTAGACTGTCTGCAGGATAACTTGCAATTATTACATTCCAGGATGTTCCATTATCCGGAGAATATTGTAATGTAACATTCGCGACGCTTACAGCCGACCAAGTAATTAAGTATGAGGATGTGGCAAAAAGTCCCTCGCCGCCGTTTGGTTTCGTAATTCTCAAAGATTTAGCAGTTGGCGCAACAATACTAAACAATCCATCGCTGATGTCGGTTGCTGTAGTGCCGCTAACGGTAGTTATCCTAACTCTGCAAGACCCTGAAATTGTATTTGGAACGGGACTCCAAATATAGCTGCCGGTATTTTCAATAGATTCAACTATTTGTATCCAAGAACTGCCGTTGTTCGAGGTGTATTCAATCTTAACGTTTTCAGTGACTGTTCTCGTCCACTTTATCTCGAATGATGATGATACTTCTATTTGATCTCCATCCTTCGGAGCGGTTATGTTTATTGAACCGGTTGTTGGATCTACGGGTGTGACCGGATTGGAACCGTCTTGTTTCAGTTCACATGATATAAATACCATCATTAAAATAACAAGAGAGTAAATTGCTCTTTTCATTTTATCCTCAGCTAGTTCTAAATGAATGACATCAAGTCATTCAAAAATTTTTGTGATGATCAAGGTAAATAATTAAACTTTTTTAATCAAATACGAACATGAATATCTTCGTGATACAAATCATTAGTTACAAAAAAAAACTCGCATTGAACCGAAGAAAATTAACTCTTTTAGCGAATCTCAGCAATAGCAACTTAATGTGAATGAATGACAAAAGGTAATTATTTAATTCTTGGCAGCAGCAAATTGCACGACGTCCATTTGCCAATTTCACTCTCCACCCAAATTTTGCCGCCGTTTTTCTCTACAAATTCCTTACAGAGTATTAATCCTAGTCCGGTGCCTTTATCTTTGTGCGATCCAATTTGAGTATTATAAATGCCAATATTAAAAAGTTTTTCTTGATCTTCCGGTGATATACCCTCACCTGTATCCATGATTGACACTTTAATGAATCCATCTTCTATCAAGGAATTAAGCTTAATACTGCCGCCTTGATTAGTGAATTTTACAGCATTCGAAATTAGATTGCGAAAAATGGTATGAACCATTTGATAATCCGCATAAATATGATGCTCAATTAAAATTTCATTAATCAGACCAATCCCCTTACCTTTTGCAATTTCTGAATAGAACTCCATTGCATCATCAGTTACGCCTTTTAAACTAAACGCTTTTGGTTCAAATGGAAACATGTCCATCTGAAGCATGGACCAATCCAAAAGGTTATTCAATAGATTGTATAATTTTGATGCAACAATGAAAATATTATTAGAGAATTCACCAATCTCTTCATCTTTCAATTTTTTGTGCTCATTCGTTAAAATTTCCGAATAGCCCAATAATGAACTGAAAGAATTTATAAGATCATGCGCGACAATTGAGAAAAATTTATCTTTGCTTGTATTAAGTGATTCTAATTCTTTATTGTACTGTTCAA
>JAHJTX010000078.1 GCA_018829545.1 Bacteroidota bacterium
AAGGTAAAAAACAGCGACCTTCGAGGTTTGATAAAATTCCTCAAACCTTCAAGGTTAGACCTTGAAGGTTGCATTGCAGTGTTAACTTATCCGCCGAAACTTGCGAAGGCGGGTTAAATTTATTTGGTTGTTCACAACCCAATCCTCATCCCTGTTAAAAAATGCCTTTCCGCCGCGGGAAAGAACTCTTTTCCTGTTGCATACGCAGCGTACATCGAATCGAAAATATTATTTGCCTGAATAAAAATTTTCACATTATTGAAATACGGCTGAGCGTTGAATTGATAGCTGCCGATAAAATTCAAAACGAAGTAAGCATCTAATTTGTTATCAGTATAGTTAACGAAACCTGGGTATGCGGCTGAATACGCTTTCAGATTCTCATCGTAATTATCAGAGTATAAATCTCCAACATATTTGGCAAGTAATTGTAGGTTTAATCCCGCGTTGTCGTAAGTTAATATCCCGTTAAAAGTAAGCTCAGGAAATCCGCCGATAGAGTTGTTTGTCAAATTTATTTTTTCTGTCTCGCTCAAATAGTAATCACCCATGCTCACAAAATTTTTACTGTACGATCCATTCAAATTTAGTGTGAACTGCTCATTCAATTTAACCGCGCCGCTTAATTCTAAACCGGTGTGAATTGTTTCATCTATATTGCCTGTAACGGGTTGACCGAATCTATCTAGCTGTCCTTGTTTAACAATTTCGTTTGTGAAGAACATGTAAAACCCATTTACAGACACATTAAATTTTTTATCAGCATAGTTAGTTCCCAATTCAAAACCATTCATAGTTTCCGGCTGAACGAGCGGTTTGCTGAAATTGTAATTCCCGGATTGATCAGTTTCAAACTGCGGCAAAGTAAAACCATCGCTTGCTTCTGCGGCATCGTAATAGTTTTTTAAACGCGGTTCGCGCGTTACTCTCGCAAAACTGACATAGCTGTTTATGTTTTCAGTTATTTTGTAATTGAGTCCAACTTTAGGATTAAAAAACAAACCTTCAACGTTAAAATCCGTGCCCACAAATTTTTCGTCATACAATCTGTATTTGTGATAAGCAATTTGAAATTCAGCCAGAAGATTCAGCCTCTCCGTGAGATTGTAATTTTCATGAACAAAGAAATTATAGATGTCTTTAGCGCCTTTGTATCTGTAATATTCATAATCTTTTGAAACTCCTGCGGGAAGATCAGCGCCATGATTAATATTTCCGTAATGATTTGATCTGTGAACTCTGAATTCACCGCCAAATATCAATTCGCCATATTTGTGTTTGTAACTGACTCGCGGAATCCATCCCCATTGTCTGTTTTCGACCGTTGCACGAATCAGTAAATTCGGGAAATAGAGATCATCGGGATCGCCATTTACATTGAAGCCATTTTCGGGTGTTATTCTAAAATAGCTGTACGGCGCCCACGAACCGTCATAATCAAAAAATCCATCTCCCGTTACTAAAAATAGCGCTGAGTTTAACACTATTTGATCGTTCAGCTTATATTCATTCAGCAGCTCATAATGCGGCTGAGAAAAATTCTCAATCTCTTCTTTCAATCTTACAGAGGCATAAGTAATTTGTTTGTTATCAGCTTCCCAATACGAGTAGTTGCGCTTGCGTAAAGTTTTATTATTCACGGCAAATTTTGGAAGACCGGTATAAACTAAGCCGTCTGCAATTGGTCCTCCAAAAAGATTTATTTGCGTTGTTAATTTATCGTCATACCTCACTGCAGATAGATGATACGCTTTGAAGTCAATCCAATTGCCGTCTCTGTAGCCGTTGCTAAGTGTTTGTGAAAACTTTGCATAAATAGAATATTTATTTTCAATCAGTCCGCTTGAAACGACTGCGGCATATTTGCGCGTATTGTAACTGCCGGCAGACGAACTCAATTCAACTTTCTTTGAATATGAAAATGAAGATGTAATAATATTTATCGATCCGCCGACAGATGGATAGCCAATCACTCCCGAACCGGCGCCGCGCTGAACTTGAATCATTTCTGTGCTTTCAAGCAGATCGGGGAAATCGACCCAATAAACATTATGATCCTCGGGATCGTTCTGAGGAATTCCATTGATTGTAACAGATATTCTTCTTTGATCAAATCCGCGAATGCTCAAATAATTATAGCCTATTCCCGCCCCGCCTTCCGAGTAGAATGTTGTGGAAGGAAGGTAACTCAGAATTTCCGGTATATCCTGGTTAGTATAGCGGGATTCAATTTCACTTCTGCCGATCTTTGAAGAAGTTATCGGCTGTTCCCCTTCCCTGCCAATTAACGCTTTTACCAAAACCGTTTGACTAGACAAAATCTTTTTCGCGAGTATGATTTCAATAATCTTCTCATCACTGAAAGATGCCAGTGAAACCGTTTTAGTTTCATAACCGATAAAGCTGATATTCAATTTGTCTTCAGTGGTAAACTCAGCTTTCAAAGTAAAGTAGCCGTTGATGTCGGTTACAACCCCAATATTTTTTACGGGATCATATACATTTGCAAGATGGAGCGCATTGTCTTCATCATCAATAACTCTGCCGTGAATTGTGTTTATTTGCGCGGAAAGAATTGATGCAATTAAAAAAAACAAAAAAAATAAGTATTTCATTATTTCTCCAATGAAAATGATAAAATGAGAAATAAAAAAGCCGTTTATGGAAAACGGCTAATACTTAATTTTCTGATACCGCCTTCCTACGCTGGCATTACCCAGATCAGGTTCAAGAGTATAATCTCAGCCCTTGCGAGCACCCCTACTGCTTTTTATTCTGGTGAAAAGTAATTAAATCAAAAGTCAATTCAAAATTAATAGGCTGGAACCGACTCTTATTTTATCGTCTTGTAATTTATTCCATTCAATTATTTCAGAAACTTTTACGTTATACTGCTTTGCAATCAACCACAGTGATTCGCCTTCTTTTACTGTATGCTGCCTGCCGCTATTTTCAGCGGTTTCAATTTTTACACTGTCTATTTTAATTTTTTCTTTTGGGTAAATGGTCAATTCATCGCCGGGAACTATTCTGCTGCCTTTTATTTTATTCCATCGCCTGATGTCGGATGAACGAACATTGTGATCTTCTGCGATTTGTCCTAACGTATCACCACTCTTAACTAAATAAACTACTTCTTCTCCCGTTGCTGCGGTTTGTGTAGTTTCTGTTTTGGGTGCCGGTAGATTTTGATTCATCTCTGCAACGTTTGACGCGGCGGCGGTTCGTTGAAATATTTTTAATGATTTTCCAACAATAATTTTATCGTCTTTCAAATTATTCCATCTGCTCACATCGCGGGAACTAACGCCGAATTTTTCTGCAATTTGGCTTACTGTGTCCCCGGATTTAATTGTATATGAAACACTCCCTTCAGGGTTTTCCTCTTCCGGAGCCGAACTAACTGCAACTTCCTGTTTCGAGCCGTATATTTTCAAAGTTTGACCGGTTAATATTTTATTCGATTTTAGATTATTCCATCTTCTTAAATCAGAAACATTAACTCCGTATTTCTCGGCAATTTTACTTATTGCATCACCCGGCCGGATTTTATAAGCTACATAATATCCATTATTTTTTGAGGTGCTGGATACGCTCGCTGTTTTTTCTTCTGAAGCGGTACTTTCGGTAACGGGCTTCCCCGTTGAGATTTGAAGAGATTTTCCGGCGACTATTCTACTCGATCTTAATCCGTTCCATTTTTTTACGTCGTTAACTCTAACTCGATATTTGTATGCAATTGTAGAAAGAGATTCGCCGTTGCGTATTTTATGCGTTATCCATTCCTCTCCGGTATTGCTGTAGATAATGGATAACTTTTCATTCCTTGAAAGACTGTCGAGTGATGTGTAGTATTTTTCCTTTTCATTGGGGACGTAAATTTTAAGCGTCTGTCCAACATGAATATTGGAGGTGTACGGCAAAGAGTTCCAGTTTCTAATGTCCGAAACGCGCACTTCGAATAATGTAGCAATATCAATTAAATTGTCGCGGCTCTTCACTGCATATTCAATCAAGGTTTTATCAGTAGGAATAGGAACAGAACTTGTGTCTGAGAGCATTTCTTTATAAGTCTGCTTAAAATCATTTGTCGTATTCGATGAAACTTTTAACTGATACGGACTGTTTCCATTCGTTTCAACCTCAACCGCGGGCATAATATCCGAATTGACAAAGAAATCCGTATCCTGAAAACTTGTTGTAGGAATTTTAATTTCCTGGTTGATAAAAATTTTCGATTTTGCTGATAGATCATTTATGCGAAGAAGATTGTTCAACCGTACTTTGTATTTTTCTGCAATACCAGAAAGACTTTCGCCGTTTCTAATTTTATGAATCACATATTGCAGTTTTGCTTCTTTAGGAACATTTTTTAAATTTTCCACGAAATATTCATAAGTTTTAACGGGCACTTTAAGAGGATACCCACCTTCGTATCGCGGAGGCGTGTGAGGCTGAATCAATTCCGGATTCATATCTTTTAGCAGGTCAACGGAAATTCCAGCACATTTAGCTAGAACTTTTAAATCAAAAGCCTCGTCAATTTTATGTGTGGTGTAATCAATCGGCTGGTTATACTGAATATTCGTGAAACCGTAAACTTCCGGCTGGCTTCCAATTAGAGTAATTGCGATATATTGAGGAACATAATTCCTAGTTTCGCGCGGGAGATATCCTCTTAACTTCCAGAAATTTGTTGTCCCGGCATTTCGCATTGCTCTTCGGACTCTTCCTTCACCGCAATTATAAGCCGCCGCGGCTAAATACCAATCACCCAAAGAATAATACAAATCTCTAAAATGTTTCGCTGCTGCACGTGTCGCCTTTTCGGGATCTCTGCGCTCATCAACATAAAAATCAACCTTCAAATCATAGAGCGTACCTGTTCCATGAATAAACTGCCACAAACCAACTGCTCTAGCCCATGATCTTGCTCTGGGATTCAATCCGCTTTCAGCCAAGCTTAAAAATATCAACTGCTGAGGAACTTTTTCTTCCGCAAAAATTTTAGCCATCATCGGGAAATATGAACCGGTTCTCTGAAGCCAAATTTCCATGTGCTTTCTTCCTCTTCCCGTAAAATATTCAATGTACTGTTCAACGTATTTATTTACTTCAAGTGGAAAATCGCCGACAACAATAACGTCTCCTGTTTCTTCACTTATTTCCTTTTCTTCCTGCTCCGTCAACTGAATATCGGGAATCCTCCGCGAGGTCCATTCCTCAAAAGCAGAGATAGATACTTCCGATGGGATTTCATCTAATTTTTCTATGAATGCTTGGTAATCTTCAATTATGGATGCTTCTAATTCGTTGTAGGCTTCGTTCTCTTCCATTTCGGGATAATAGCTGAGGGCGTTGATAACAGAAATTGCGCTTTCGTACGATTGAAGCGCAGAAAGGACATTACCTTCATTTTGTGCGGTTAGAGCGTCAATATACGCAAGGCGCGCTTCTTCCAATTGGTCATTTATTATTATTGATGCATCAACAACGTCAACTGTATCCTGAACTGCAACTTGATCCTCTTTTACAGCGCTTGAATAAAAAAAACTGCATCCTGAAAGAAATGCGAGAACAATTAAGACAAAAACAAAAATATTATCTTTTTTCAATTCCACCCCATACTTTAAAATGTGTTTGCAATTTAACCTCTTATAAGAATATTGTCAAGTCAATCATTATGTAATTATCGTTACTTATTGTATTATAATAACTTAGGTAATCTTCAACAACGAAGCTCATTTTAATACATTGCGCTAAATCATGAAAAATTAATTGGCTGTCATAAAGGAATATTACAATGCTTTTTCTTTGGATTTTGATCGACCTTGGTCTTCAAAAGCTGGAAAGCATTTATTATCTTCAAGCGGGTTTCCCTTGGACAAATTACATCATCGAGATATCCGCGTTCTGCAGCAATAAACGGATTAGCAAATTTCTCGATATACTCGGATAATCTATTTTCGAGCAGCTGCTCAGGATCTTCTGCTTCACTTATTTCCTTTTTGAATATAATTTCAACCGCGCCTTTTGGGCCCATAACAGCAATTTCTGCCGAAGGCCATGCGTAATTGAAATCGCCTCTAATGTGCTTCGAGTTCATAACGTCGTAAGCGCCGCCATAAGCTTTGCGCGTAATTACGGTAACTTTTGGAACAGTTGCTTCCGAAAAGGCGAACAAAAGTTTTGCCCCATGCCTAATTATTCCATTCCATTCCTGTTCGGTGCCAGGCAAAAATCCGGGAACGTCTTCCAACACAAGTAATGGAATATTGAACGCATCACAAAAACGAATGAACCTAGCGCCTTTTACCGAAGAATTAATATCAAGCACTCCGGCAAGCACACTTGGCTGATTTGCAACCACTCCAACCGACATGCCGCCTACTCTTCCAAATCCAACAATTATGTTCTGCGCATAATTCTGATGAACTTCCAAGAATTCGCTACCGTCCAGCAAAAGCTTGATAACTTCGTTCATATCGTATGGTTTATTAGAATTATCAGGAATAATATCATCCAATTCAGGTACAATTAAATCTTGCTCAAAATCAAAACTTTTTTCGGGAGATTTATCTTTCCAATTAAGCGGAATATAACCAACAAGTGAGCGGATACTGTTTAATACTTCGATCTCGCTATCCATTGCAAAATGGGCTACACCGCTCTTGGATGCGTGTGTCTCCGCGCCGCCTAACTCTTCAAATGTAACTTCTTCGTGAGTGACGGTCTTTACAACATTAGGTCCCGTAACAAACATTTGACTTGTATTCTTAACCATGAAAACAAAATCTGTAATAGCCGGAGAATAAACCGCACCGCCTGCGCATGGACCAAGTATAGCGCTGATTTGTGGAACAACGCCGGAAGCTAGAGTATTCCTTAAAAAAATGTCCGCATACCCGCCCAAACTAACAACGCCTTCCTGAATTCGCGCGCCCCCGGAATCATTTAAGCCAATTATTGGGATTCCAATCTTCATAGCCATGTCAACAATTTTGCAGATTTTCTCCGCATGAGTTTCAGAGAGAGAACCGCCGAACACGGTAAAATCCTGACTGAATAAAGCAACCGGTCTACTATCAATTCTTGCGAATCCTGTAACTACGCCGTCACCGGATATCCGCTGTTTATCAAGCCCAAAATCATTCGAGCGGTGCTTAACGAACATATCTATTTCGTCAAAACTTCCTTCGTCAACCAAGAGACTAATTCTTTCACGCGCCGTCAACTTACCTTTATCGTGCTGGCTTTTAATTTTTGCAGAACCGCCGCCCATTAAAGCTTCGTTCCGCAATTCTTTTAATTTATTAATTTTATTTTCCATTACGCTCAGACGTTGTAAGTAAAAAATTTATCTTGTTTGCTGTCGTGAATTTTATCTTCAATTTCTTTTTTATACTTCAGTAATTCTTCATTTGTTAAAGAATTTCGCTTGGAAAGATTTGAGCGATCTATGTTCAGCTCATGAATAATTGTACAGGGATTTTTAGTCATCACAATTATTTTATCCGAGAGGTACACTGCTTCACTGATATTGGATGTTGCAAGAAGAACAGCGATATTCCTTTCCGTAATTAATTGATGAACTAAATTGTATAATTCAATTTTGTAACCCGAATCAACTTTACTGAAATGCTCATCGATTAATATTAATTCAAAATCGTTTGCTAAAACCCTTGCAAGTGAAATTCTAAATCTAAATCCAATACTCTTGTTGTTAGGGTGATGATCCTCGTAACCTTCCAAACCGCAGAATTTGATTGCATCAGAAATCTTATCAGCAGATAGAGTTGTATTCCCAAAAGCAACATTTTCTTTTACGCTCAACCAAGGGAAGCTATTCGGCTTGTTGTGTAAATAGGCAACTTTTTCCCCGGTAGAATTTATTTCACCGGAATAAGATTTATCGAATCCCGCAAGTATTTTTAGAAGCGAGGATTTGCCCGAACCCATTGGAGCTAGAATTGTAGTCAATAGTGATTCATCCATTGAAAAATTCAATTCTTCGAAAAGTTGGGATGTAAACCCAAAATCATCGGTATGCTTTTTAGATAGATTATTTACACTTAGAATTACATTTGCCAAGAGCTAGTCCCAATAAATAAGTTTTTTGTTAAGAATCTCAATCAAATATTTGCCGAACCAAATAATAAAACTTATGCTTATTGCAAGCGCAAAAATTCCGCCGAAGTCATTGTAAGAAAGAGTGTGGAAATAAATACTCCCCAAACCCGATGAGTTATTAATGAATTCATAGACCAAAATCCAAATCCATAAATAGAAATGAATCTTGTTCAGCTTCGAATGAATTCTCGGTTGAATTTCCTTCCACACAATTTTATTTAGAATTTGGTTTTCATTCAACCCCATATTCCGTCCGGTCAATAGATAAGCTTCATTAAGTCGAAATATATTTCTATTCATAATGCCAATCATGGAAAAGATGGAATATGTTACTCCGAAAATAATTTCACTAAAGAAAGAACCTCCAAACCAAAAAGCGAATAAAACCGCGAAGAAGAATGCGGGAAAATTCTTAAATATTCCCAATAGTGATGGCAGCGAGGTAAAAGTGCAAAGTAGTTTTAAAATGGGAGCGCGAAAAGCAAAAACAACCAAATAAGCTGCGATCAAGGAACTATAAATAACTGTTACCGTCAGCCCGAATTCTCCGAATAAATTATAATCTTTCACAAGTGATAAAAACGATTCATATATCAGCGTTGGTTTCGGTAAAATTTTATTCGCCGGAAGAATGAATTCAAAAAGAATTACGTAAATAAATATTAGGGTAATAATAAATTTCCAGTAATCCTTAATACTTAGTTCTGTATGTTCACTTGTATTTGATTGCATTTAGCAACTTCTCAATAGTTATTTTCTGTGTGAATATATTCAAAGTATAATCTGAAAACAATTTAATCATCAATTCAAGAAAGGGTTGTATTTTTTTTCATCTCCAATAGTGGATGGTTCGCCGTGCCCGGGGAATATTTTAACTTCATCGGGCAGCAAGAAAAGCTTGTTCCTAATCGAGCCAATGAGTGTGTCGAAATTTCCTCCCCACAAATCTGTTCTTCCAATGCTGTCCTTAAACAGTGCGTCTCCGGTGAAACAAATTTTCTCCGATGCAATGTAAATACAGAATTCCCCAGGTGTATGACCGGGCGTAAAAATGAATTGCATTTCGATTTTTCCGAGGTTCAGTTTGAGAGTTTCACTCAAAAATTCATCCGGTTCGGGGGAAGTTAAATTTTTAATTCCAAAAACATTTCCCTGTTCACCCGCCATCTTTAAAAGGAACACATCCTTTTCCGGAGCGAAGAATTTTGGATGAAAGTTGTTCTTCACAAAATCGTTCCCGAAAATGTGATCAATATGGCAGTGAGTGTTAAGTAAATATTTCACCTCAAGATTTTTTGCAATGATGAATGATTCAAGCTCCAGCTTTTCACCGTCATTTGAGCAGCCGGGATCAACTATTGCACATTCGAGGGATTCCTCCTCCCAGATTACAAATGTATTTACGGAGAATGGACTGAATACAAAATTTTCTATCTGCATCTATTTTTTCTTGAAATTTTTTGTTAATCGGGAATTAAGTTTGCTCGTATATGAATTGAAATTATCTTTGGTCTCTTCAATTGAATCCCCGCCGAATTTTTGCAGAATATGATCGGCTAAAACCCATGCAAGCATCGATTCCGCAATTACTGCACAAGCTGGAACGGCAACAAAGTCGCTTCTCTCCCTGCGTGAAACAATTTTATTCATCGTGGATAAATCGACAGATTCAATCGGAGACATTAGCGTTGCAATTGGTTTCATGGCAGCGCGGACAATAATAGGAAGCCCGGTTGTGATTCCGCCTTCAATTCCGCCCGCACGGTTGGTTCTTCTTCCTAATTTCCCATTTACAATCGTTATTTCGTCATGAGATTCAGAGCCGAATGAATTTGCCGAATCGAATCCCGTTCCTATTTCCACAGCTTTAACGGCATTAATTGACATGATAGAGTTAGCAATATCCGAACTGATCTTTTTATCATAATGGGTAAAACTACCCAATCCGGCGGGCACGCCTGATGCTATTACAAAAAATGTTCCGCCTAGGGTATCTCCGTTCTTTTTTGCCAATTTAATTTTATTAATAATTCTATTTTCATGAACTCCGTCAAGAACTCTTACTTCGCTTCTATCTGCACCAACCGCAAGGTCCCATGCATTAAAATTCTCATCAATATTATTTAGAAATAAATTATCGATAAACTTTTCTTTATCATATACACCACCGATACTTTCAACAAAACTCCCGACTTTAATTCCAAATTCTTCCAAGAATTTTCGAGCGACAGAACATGCTGCAACTCTCGCCGCTGTTTCTCTTGCACTTGATCTCTCAATCGAATTTCGGATATCATCGAAATTGTATTTTTGAACGCCCACCAAATCGGCATGCCCAGGACGCGGGATTGAAATCTTCTCGAAGTCTGCTTTTTTCTTTCCTGTTGCCATCTCGTCAGACCAATTTTCCCAATCGCTATTTTTGATGTACATTGAAATCGGAGAACCGAGAGTTTTTTCAAATCGAACGCCTGAAAGTATTTCTGCTTTATCGCTTTCAATTTTCATCCGCAATCCGCGTCCATAACCCATTTGTCTGCGCTTAAGATGATTTTCAATATATTCTTCGGTAAGAGTAATATTTGAAGGAAAACCTTCTACGATTGCGGTAAGTCCTTTTCCGTGAGATTCGCCCGCCGTTAAAAACCTAATCATATTTTATAATCTAATTTCGTGAATGATTGTGCAAATATAAAAAAAGCGCTCCTAAAAGGAGCGCTTAAATCGGAATTAAATTTCAGAGTTATTGGGGTATTTCCAAACCTACAAATCTTGAAGTGCCATTTTTGTCAAGAACTTTCAACAATACTGCAGAGCCTTTGCTGTTTTTAATTTTATCTTCAAAATCAGATGCGTCGTTGACCTTTCTTCTGTCAACTTCTGAAATAATTAGTCCCGGAAATAACCTCTGATTTTCTGCTTTACTGAATTTTTTAACATTTGTAATAATAACTCCGTAATCCGTTTTATATTCTTTCAGTGTTTTTGAATCTGCATTTTTAATCGTTAAACCTAACGATTCTAGTTCTACTTCAACGACTTCCGAATCATCACTTTTCTGTTTTTCTTTTTTAGCTACCACTGGTTTTGATTCTTCATCTTCACGCGCTTTTAATTTAACTTTCCGTTCAATTGTTTTTCCATCCCTGAAAATTGTGAGTGTAATTTTTGATCCGGCACGTTTTGAAGCAACATAGCTCTGCAATTCGTTTGGTTGATCAACATCTTTGTTATCAATTTTCAGAATGATATCACCTGCAACGATATCTTCAGCAGAAGCTGACCCGCCATCAACAACTTCCTGAATTAATACGCCTTTCGGTTTATCTAATCCAACAGCTTTAGCTAAATCAGCGTCTACTTCTTCAATTCTAACGCCGATATAGCCTCTGCTTACTATGCCGTGTTCAATTAGATCTTCGGAAACTGCCCTCGCCAAATTAATTGGAATAGCGAAACCATAACCAATGTAACTGCTTGTAATTCCGTCCGTGGCGATTGCTGTATTTATTCCTACAACGGAGCCATTCAAGTTTACTAATGCGCCCCCGCTGTTACCGGGATTAATGGCAGCATCAGTTTGAATGAAATTCTCAACGCCGTAACTGTCTTTGATAATGTTAATATTTCTTCCTATCGCGCTTACAATACCCGCTGTAACTGTTGATGATAAAGAAAGCGGGTTGCCTATTGCCATAACCCATTGTCCAACTTTCAAATTATCGGAATCACCGAGATGAACAGCCTTCAAATCTTTTGCATCAATCTTAATAACAGACAAATCCGTTAATGGATCAGTGCCAATAATTACTGCGCTAAATTTTCTTTTATCTTTCAGAGCAACTTCAACTTGCGTTGCGTTTTCTACAACGTGATTGTTAGTTAAAATATATCCGTCGGAAGAAATAATTACACCGCTGCCCCCGCCCTGCCTTTCTTTAGGAATCTCTCCTCTGAATGGTAAAAAGAATTCCAGTCCTTTGTGAGGATCAGTTTTCATTTTTGATACAACTGTGATTTGAACGATTGACGGAGTAACTTTTTCTGCAACGTTTACGAATGCATCGTTGAACGCTTGTGCATCGGCGTTAATTTGCTGAACCGGCGGTTTTTCACTGCCGATTTGCACATCTGCAAGACTGGGACGAACATATCCAAAGCCCGAGACTAAAATTATTCCGAACAAAGCGCCGATAACTAAAAGCACGAATACGGCAATTATATTTTTTTTCATAAATAAACCTCTATATTTTTTTTCTTACCTACAATTAATTACGCCGGAATAACACTAACCAACGTATGCTACGTCATCAATCAATACATTCTTAGTGACTTAATTCCTTTAAATTCTTCAATCTGATTTTTCAAATACTTTTCAAGAAAAACAATTATTCTATTTAACTCTATTTCCGAAATTGAATATTCAAAATTCCTATTGCTTAGACATACAAATTTTTTAAAAAGTTCCGAAGAAAATTCAAATAGTGCTGATTCACGTTTCCCACAGTCGTCACAATTGAATCCCGAAGCAGAATTATAAAAAACTTTTTTAACATCACTTAATTTTGTTCCGCACATGGAGCATTGCGCGCCATGGATGCCGTATCCAATTTCCTCGAGGAAGAAAATAAAAAATTTAACAAAGAGAAATTGAGAGTCGGTTGTTTTCTTCTCAATTAAATTGAGAATTCTAACAACTCCCTTAAACATTTTTTTATGAGGTTCATTTTCGTAAGTCAAAGCAGAAAGCAATTCCGCCGCTGCCATTGCATATTTTAGACTTTCGAGATTGCCTTTAATCTGCGGGTAATATGAAATCAAATCTGCTTGAGTAACAAGTTGGATATCCCTGCTTTCCTTAAGATAGTATATAACCTGAACGTGATTACAAACATCCATCATGGAACCAATTTTTGATTTGTTGCTTCTGCCGCCCTTAATAATGGCAGAAACTTTACCATGATTTTCAGTAAATAGAGTTACAATCTTACTGGTATCACCGTAATTGATTTTCCTTAACACAAGCGCCTCAGTTTTAACTATCTCTGTCATTAAAATTTGAAAGGTGATTTACAAAGTTTTTCTTCGGTAATTATTCCGGCAATTAATTCGGCTGGCGTTACATCAAATGCGGGTGAGAATGAAGTGTATTTACTTTTAGTAATTGGGGTGTCACGAATAAAAGTCAATTCGTTCCCATCGCGGAATTCAATTTTAATCGAGTCACCATCAGGGCATTCGTGATCTACGGTAGAAGTTGGTGCGGCAATATAGAAAGGAATTTTATGATGTTTTGCGAGCACCGCTAAATTGTAAGTCCCAATTTTATTAGCGGAATCTCCATTCGCGGCAACTCTATCTGCGCCAGTAATAACTAAATCTACCATTCCCTTCTGCATCAAGAATGCGGCAGTCGAATCGGTATTAATTGAAAAAGGTATTCCGTTTTTTTCTAATTCAAAAGCCGTTAAGCGTGAGCCTTGCAATAGCGGACGAGTTTCGTCTGCATATACAAATTTCACCAATCCTTTCTGATACGCTTTTTTAATTATGTTGAGCGCAGTTCCCCCGCCACCCGTTGCAAGCTGACCCGTATTACAATGCGTGAGCACAACGGATTTTTTCGAGAATATTTCGAGACCGTTCTTTGCGATTGCTTCGCACTTGCTTATGTCATCTTCATGAATTTCTTTTGCAGTCTGCAATAATTTTGTGTACAGATTTTCTTTGTCGTGGATATTGATGAAACATTCTTTCATTTTATTTAACGCCCAAAAAAGATTAACTGCGGTTGGACGCGTTGCAGCAAGTCTTATATGAACTTTCACAAATCTTTCGTCGATCTTGCCCTTGTATTTTTTAAACGCAAGGGCTAGAGCATACGCTGCAGAAATTCCAATTGCGGGAGCACCGCGTACTTCAAGACGTTCAATCGCAACTGCAATTCTCTCATAATCATCCGTGTGAATGTACTCTTCGCAAAGAGGAAGCTTGGTTTGATCGATGAGAATTAGATTATCATCGCGAAATTCAATAGCGTTGAATTCGTTATTCTTCTTCAAATTTACTCAACTCCTTAAACTCTAAGTACCTGCCGTAAATTTCAATATTGCTCAAATTTTCTAAACCTTTTGTGCTAAATTTTTCTACGCAGAATGATGCCATGGTGCTTCCGTAAACCACAGCTCGTTTTAAATTATCAAAACTAAGATCGGCTGTTTTGTGAAGATAACCCATGAACCCGCCGGCAAAAACGTCACCAGCTCCCGTAGGATCATAAATATTTTCAAGCGGATATGCCGGAGCGGAAAACATAGTATCTTCCCCGAACAGAAGCGCGCCGTGCTCACCCTTTTTAATTATAAGATACTTCGGACCCAATTCACGTATCAGTTTCGCTGCTTTAATTAAATTCGGCTCGTTTGTAAGCAGTCTCGCTTCGGAATCGTTAATTATCAGAATATTTACGCGCTTGAGAACTTTTAACAAATCTTCACGAGTGTTTTCTATCCAGAGATTCATCGTATCACATACGGTAAAATGTAAGTCAGTGCATTGATCAAGAACCTTTAACTGCAGAGCAGGCATAATATTCCCGAGCAATAGATATTTACTTTTTCTCCACTCATCTGGAATAATGGGATTAAAATGTTCGAAAGCGTTTAGATGAGTAAACAGAGTATCGCGGACATTTAAATCATAGTGGTATTTTCCGCCCCATCTGAATGTCTTTGCTCCTTCCACTATTTGAAGACCATCCAAGCTGATATTATGATACTCAAGCATTTTAATATGCTCTTTGGGGAAATCGTCACCAACTACTCCAACTAGTTTGATCGGTGCAGTAAAATAACTTGATGCAAGTGAAATGTATGTTGCCGAACCGCCGAGCGCATCGTCAATTTTGTCGAACGGCGTTTCAACTGTATCCAAAGCAACTGAACCAACAACAAGTAAACCCAATTTATACTCCTTTTAAAATTGCCACAAAGGCACGAAGACTCGAAAACAATTTTACAAAAAACTTTGTGCCTTAGAGTCTTAGTGGCAAGAGACAGGCACAAGGATGAAAAATAATTTTATTATAATATAAATCTTTTGATTCCACTCTTGATAATAGCTACATTGAAATTAATTAAAAACCCAAGCCTGTTATTAGTAAGTTTCAAATGGCTTAATACCTGCGCAGACCATACAGGATTTACTTCATCAACTGCTTTAATTTCACAAATGATTTTATCTTCAACCAATAAATCTAATCTCAATCCTTCATCGAATTTAATCCCGTCGTACTCAATAGGAATCTCAACCTGGCGCTTTACATCCAAACCAGTTTATATCAATTCATGTTGAAGAGCAATTTCATAAATTTTTTCGAGTAAACCAGGTCCCAAATTTCTATGAACCTTGTAAGCAGAATTTACAATAATTTTTGCTATTCTTTCCTCATCAATCGATAAAGGTTTGTATACTTTTACTTCTGGCATAAATTACATTTATATTTTTCACTTTGTGTCTTAGTGCCTTCGTGGCAACTTATTCAACACAATTTAATTTTCTATTTAAAGATGATGAATATTTTTATGAATGTCTAACTGAAATACTTTAATAAATCTTTATTTCTACAAATTTCAACTCATTCTGATTATTCAAAAAGTAATCTTCAATTATTTCCACAGATTTTTTTTGTCCCAGCCAAGCGAGCATTTTTACAGCCTCACTCTTATTCACCCATCTGCATTCTGAATGTTCACTGGAAATTTGGACATCCTCAGAATCTACAGTGCAGACGAAAACGGGCACCATAATAATTGAATTTCTTTCTGATGAATAAAACGAGTTAATGTTAGGGACAACCCACATTTCTAAAGGGGTTAGGTTGGTTTCCTCTTTTATTTCCCGAAGCGCGCATTCAAAACCTTTTTCATTTGGTTTTACAGAGCCTGTAACCATCTGCCAAATCCCGGGATATATTTCCTCTTTAGACCGTTTGAGCAGAAGAAATTTGATCTCATCATCAGTTTTTAGAATTATGTGCGCTTCAATTAAATCCGAAAGTATTTCCATATTCAATCCTATTTACTAAAAATATGCACGCGCTTCGGCACGCAAAGTGTGAATTGCATCGCCTTTGCCTTGCAGCCGTCCGTTATAATTAATTGTCGTCTGCAAATTTGAAGAAACTCTATAATCAAAGTTAAATCTCCAAAAGTAATTTTTCCCGATAAAATTTCCCTTTGTTATTTCAAATGGGATTTGATTGCCGTTTTCATTTACCACCAATTCGCTGCGCTCTCCTTCAATCCTAATTCTGCCCTTGCCTGCAAAGGAAATATTCAATCTTAAGGATTGCGAGTTAACATCTATAATTGTCGGCGATTTGGGAAATCTGTCTTCATTTCTTCCGACACTAAATTTAAAACCTAGTTCCAGGTATGACAATGGTCGGTAAGAAAAATCAGTTGAAATCTCCTTTCCATCAACAAGTCTAGCTCTATTCAAACTTTTTACAGCGGAAAGATTATCAATTGTGTTGATGTATTCAGTTTGATTTGTAATTTCTTTTACAAGACGCGATTTTATTCTAATTGCTCGTTCGCGGAAATAATCTTTCTCCAAACCGCCGCTGAATTGACCGACATTATTTCTTTCAATAAATCTTAATCGCACCGAAAAATCCGGACTATTCCCAAAAATATTAACATCTTGCTGGAAAAGATTAAAACCTCTAATCGTATTCGTATCGCTTAAGAATTTACTGAAGTTCAGCAAATAAATTTCTCTTGTGTTTTTTTCTTTCGAGTTTTCTTCAACCTTCCAAGTAGTTTCCGTGGACAATGCTTTGAGGGCATTTTTATAAAAAGAATTACCGCTGATCAATTTCTCAAAATCGATTCTCCACCTTGTATTTGTTTTCAAATCAATAACTGGAAATAATTCATCAGTATTTGTTGAAGTTAGGATATAATCACCGTCAAATAAAGTCGGTTCAAACTCATTTTCATCGGCGATTCCGTTTTTATTCAAATCACCGAGATATGTATAATTACCCGTTCCCTGCTGAACCCGGATAAAAACTTTTTCCAGCTTTGCAGTTTTTTGAGTCGAAGCTTCGTAATAAACATCGCCGTCAATTGCATGGTTCATCAAATTAAATTTTGTTTTCGAGCGAATTAAAATCGTTTCATTATTTATTCTTCCCAAAGACTTGAATGCATCAGTATATTTTTTTTCTCTCAGCGCCAAATCAAACGACGAGTTCACCTCACGCATTCCCCGGTAATTGAATTGCAAAGATTTAGTTCCTGCATTTGATTCCCTCTTCATTTTACCTTCTATAGGGAATGATTCTTCTCTGCTAGAATATTTCAAGAAAATTTCCAAACCATCCGCTGGATTAACAAGCAGGTTGGGTGCAATTTCCTGAAATTGCAAACTCCCCTCTAAAACCGAATCACGGTTTTGAGCAATGTCGTTCTTTTCTTCAAGATAAAAGAATACTCCCGGCGTTAAAAACGAATATGTGTAACTGCTCTTTAATTCCTGTTTCAGCCATTGACCGGACAGAAATCTATTTTCAGTATCAACGTAATCGTGTTTATAGTTAATCGAATAATGATTTACTTCGGATAAAGAAACATTATTGAGATACCTGCTTGATTTGAAGTCGCCGCCTTTTTTCACTAATCCGTAATTTGAATTAATCTCCAAATTTTCAAAGGGATTAAGATACAATTCAGCCTCAGTCAACCTTTCGTCTGCTGTCTGACTGGAAGTGATGTTGTAATCACGCTCAAACTCGACTGTGTTAATCCTATCCAGTGAAGTGTACCGGTCTTCAATGAATCTATCTCGAAGAGAGAAACCACCTTTCCCCAAATTCAATTGACCGAAAGTGAGTTGTGCGGGATTATACCGGATTAAGAAATTTCGAGCATACCCAAGATTATTATTATCGTCAATTTCAGAAAAATTGTTTTTATCCCAACTGCTGCCGGATAGTTCTAATTTTAGCGTAAGACTCTTGAGCGGCTGCGTCTCTAATATAAAATTCCCAATACGCCGCATCTCGGGTAAAGGAAGATATTTGATTGGCAGATATGAACCCGAAGCCTCTCCGACAAAAATATATTTTGAACTGCTAATTCTTTTGTACTCGCCTTTTCCTACTCCCACAAATGTGAAAGTAACATTATATAACGCTCCGGCGCTTCCCGGATCATATTTGTAGATCGTTTTTTGCACGGAGTTAATCACAGTATCGACTTTAACATAAATACCTTTTGGAATCCCGGCGCTGTCAAAACCCGCGAACCTCTCTCCGCTGCTAACAGTTTTGTTTAAATCATCGCCTGCAGATTTTAAAATATTTTTTTCATCATCTGTAAGAGTAATATCAATAGGGCTTTCCTCGTTATCGCCTTCCTGCATAAAACCAAAAGTTAGTTTCAGTTTATCTTCAAATATTTTTGAAGAAACATTCGATCCGAAAAAATTTCTTTGAAAACGTCTATCGGTGTACTCAAAGTCAACCGTGATGCGAATTGCAGAAGTAATGAGCCTTTTGGCAGTAAAAATAACCTCGGCGTTCGAATATTCGATAACGAAATCATTGTTATCGCCGCGCTTAGTTTCTTCTCCGTCAATAAAAACTTTTTCACTTCCGGCAATTATAATGATATCTCTTTCGCTATTTATACCAACCAATCGGTAGGGACCCTGATTACCGTCTTCACCGTTAAATTTATTAGTATTGAATTTTCCTCTTGAAGCAGCGATAGCCGTTACAGCATTTATATTGCCGATATTAATTTCACCTTTAAGTCCCTGAAGTTTTCTATCGAGTCTGGAAAATTCACCGTGCTTGAATTTGAAATCGTAATCGCCGAATACCGCGCCGGCATTCGGATGTTTTACCTCAATAAACACTTTGTCTAATTCTTCAAGCCGTTCGGTGTTCCCTTCCGGCTGTATGGGAGTATTTTCATCTGTTAATGCGGCAATAACTTCTATATCGTCGCTTAATCTACCCGATAGCTGGAGTCTTAATCCGCTGTTCACGGAAAAATCTTTATTCGTGCTAACGGAAAAACCTCTCACTATCGAACCGCTTTTCTCTAGTTGGTTTCCAAAAAAATAATCAGAATCAATCGGTTTTGTGAAAGGCTGACTAACTCTTAAACTATCAGAAATTTTTTCATCATAAACATAATTCAAAGTGCGGAGTTTGTATTCCTTTTTGAATGGAAGAAGATATGATTCGTATTCAATAATCAGCGTATCGAATAGCATGAATGCACTTTCATCTGTTAAGCTGAATTCAAGATTTCTGTAATCCATTCGATAGTCTTCATTTGATAATACTTTTTCACGATACAACACTTTTTCGCTGAATGGAAGAATTGAAACCGCTGAAAGTTTATACTTATTCTGAAGGTTAATTTTAACAGTATCGGAGACGGAAAAAGTGCTTAAAGATTCCTGTGACAGAATAACACTAAATAATAGAAAATTCGCCGCCGCTATTTTGAGAAAGAATTTCAATCGGTTCTGTAATTACATTATTATTTGGGGTAGTATTATAACGCAGTAGATTTCTATTATCAAGTGACGAGCGGGACTAAAATTTTTATACATTTTTTTGAACTATTTTTGAATAGAACGCTGATGAACGCTGATACTTCGTAACGCAGATTTATCTCAGATAAAAATAATTCCAATCTATGCCAATCCGCGAAAACGGTGTTCAATCAAGAAGCTCGGAATCACTCGTATCTAAGCGCTTCAATCGGATCGAGATTTGCAGCTTTTACGGCTGGATATGTTCCAAAAGTTACACCGATTAGAACGCATAAAAATATTCCAACCATCACCCAATCCAGCGGAATTACAGCTGTTGCTTCCAGAAGCGAGCCGACTGCGTTACCCACAATAACGCCGAGAAAAATCCCGACTAGACCGCCAATTATACATAATGTAACTGCTTCGGTAAGAAATTGAATTAAAATATTTTTCTTCTTTGCCCCAATCGCTTTACGTATTCCAATTTCTTTTGTGCGCTCGGTAACCGAAACGAGCATAATATTCATAATTCCAACGCCCGCAGCAAGGAGTGCAATTCCGGCAATCGCAAATGCGCCGATTCTTACACCGGAAGTGATATCATTAATTTGATTAAGTATGGAAACATTCGATACGATTTCAAAATCATTTTCTTCGCCCGGCGCAACTTTGCGAATCGTCCGCATGTGTCCTTCTGCCGAGAACATTAGATCATCATATATTTCTTTATCTTCTGCCATAACAGTTATGCCCAGACTTCTTCTCCTGTCTCCATAAAATCCCTGGAATGTGCTGAGCGGTATTATTGCAAAATTGCCCCTGCTTTCGCCAAAAATCTCACCCTGGTGGGCAAGCACACCAACTACTCTTAATTTATGATTATCAATCGTAACTTCATTTCCAACCGGATCGAATGTAGTAAATAATTTTATTGCAATATCCGAACCCAAAACAACAACTCTCTCATTTCTGTTCATGTCGGATGAGTTTATTGCTCTGCCATTTGCTATATCCCACTCCCGCGTTGCAAACGCTTCGGGCGTTACTCCATAAAGACTTACATTTGGATTTGTTTTTTCGCTATTGAATTTTACAACTCTTCCCCTCTGTGAACTGATTGCCGACATTGACTCCGCCTGAACAAGTTTATTTTGAAGATGATCAAAATCATCGCGGGTTATGTCCTTGCGGTTTCTATATTTAGCGTAGTCTCCATGTCCGCCGGTTCTAACAGCAGGCCATTTTTGAATTTGGAATGTGTTAGACCCCAGTACGGAAACGCCTTCTTCTATGCTTGTTTGAAGCATAACAATAACCGTACTTATAGAAATTATGGAGAATATTCCAACTACGATTCCAAGAATTGTTAGAGATGAACGAAGTTTGTTAGCGTGCAGCGAAATTAACGCGACTCTAATTGTTTCAAAAATTCTCATGTGTACCGGATAATTTTTAACTATAAAATATTGCTATCAGCACTGCTAATTTATAACAATTCAACGAAATAATCTGGAAATAAATTTATCATTGGAGAAATATTGTGAGATATAAAAGTAGATAGAGAGGCTATCGTTAAAATTTCTCATTTTGGAAAATCACCATGCTGAAAGTAATGATTAGCTTAATAATTAATAAACCTCGTGACTTTGAGTCTTTGTGGCAATAATCTTCACGCAAATTCAACCAAAGAATAATTATTCATATCTTAATGCTTCGATCGGATCCAGGTTTGAAGCTTTATAAGCCGGGTATGTGCCGAATAAGACACCGATTAAAACGCACAGCCCAACTCCTATTACAATCCAATCCATCGGGAGAACAGCAGAAGCATTTAGAAACGAACCAGCTAAGTTGCCGGTTGCGACTCCCAAAATAATTCCAATTATACCGCCAAATATACACAGCGTTATTGCTTCAACAAGAAATTGAACGAGAATATTTCGCCTTTTAGCGCCGATTGATTTACGAATACCAATTTCCTTTGTTCTCTCTGTAACTGAAACGAGCATGATATTCATAATGCCAACACCTGCAGCCAATAAAGCAATTGCGGCAATAACAAACGCACCAATTCTAACACCGGCGGTAATTTCATTTATCTGTTTTAAAACTTGCTCGTTAGACCGAACTTCAAAATCGTTTTGTTCACCCGCAGGTACTTTTCTAATAGTCCGGAAATATCCTTCGGTTGTCTCAATCAGATCATCATACGAATCCCTTTCATACGCCTGAATTGTGATGTTTACGCTGTTCCTACGCGCTCCGTAAAATGCCTGAAAAGTAGTAACCGGAATTATTACAAAATTATCCTGGCTGTTGCCAAAGAATGCGCCTTGTTTTTCAAGTACGCCAATTATTTTAAGTTTATGTCCATCCACCCAAACTTCTTCTCCAATCGGGTCAACAAACTCGAATAAAGAATTTGCCACATCTCTGCCGAGAACAATAATTCGTTCGTATCCGTCAACTTCCCGCTGATTAAATTCTCTACCGTCCTCAACATTCCAGCTATTATTCGGAAATGCTTCGGGAGTGCATCCGCTTAAGTGAACGTTTGGATTAGTTTCTTTATTCTCGTATTTAACTCTTCTTCCGAAACGCCATAGTTCCCCGCCGACCATTTTTGCGTCGTTTTGCAATTTATCTTTAAGGCGGGAATATTCTTCAAGAGTTATGTCTCTTCTATTACGAATCATCGCCCGCTCTTCTGCGCTACCCGTTTGTACTGAAGGCCACTTTTGAAGCTGAAATGTATTTTTGCCGAGTGCGGAAACACCTTCCTCAATGCTCGTCTGCAGCATAGCGATAACGGTGCTTACAGCAATAATTGAAAAAATGCCGACCACGATTCCTAAAATCGTTAATGCAGATCTTAGTTTATTTGCACGAAGAGACGAAAGAGCTACAACTACTACTTGAAATAATTTCATTATTCATACCTCAGCGCGTCAACCGGGTCCATTTTAGCGGCGGTATATGCAGGAGCAAATCCAGAAAGAACACCGGTAATTAATGAAATTCCAACGGCTAAAATTACCGCATCAATCTCAACGGTAGATGGAAAATCAAATTGGGCAATAATCATACTTCCGATGACTGCAATGCCGAGTCCGATCATTCCTCCGATTAAGCAGATAATTGCCGATTCGGTAATGAACTGCACTAAAATTGTGCGCTTCTTTGCGCCAATGGCTTTACGAATTCCAATTTCTTTTGTTCTTTCTTTAACAGAAACAAACATAATATTCATAATTCCTATTGCGCCTACTATTAGTGCTAGACCAGTTATTACAAGCCCTGCAGCTTCTATTACGCCGATGGTTTGGTTAATATTTGTGAGCAAACCTTCCTGCTGATTGATGGAAAAATCGTCCGGTTGGTCGTACTTTAAACCGCGCACCCTTCTCATAATTCCGATTGCTTCCTCTTTAACATCAGCAACCATTTGACTATTCGGCGCGCGGACGTTTATGGTTATGCTGCTGAATGATTCATTAGAAAAAGATTTGAACACATTTTCTATTGGAATAAAAACCTGATTATCGGGATTGAAATTGCCCATAACCCAGCTTCCCTGTTCGGAGAGCACGCCGATAATTTTAAACTTATTCCCCTTTATTTTAATATACTCGTTGAATCCGCCGCCGTTTGGGAATAATTTTTTGGCAATCTCGCTTCCTATAACGGCAACATTTCTACCGCCGTTGCTTTCTAGTTCGTTAAAAAACCTTCCATCATCAAACGTGAGATTCGTCGTTCGAATATATTCATCCGTGGTGCCTTGAACAAAAACAAACTCTACGGATTTATCTTGAAACTTTATCGTTTGTTGTGTCCAACTTGTCGGCGCAACTGCAAGCGGGAGTTTTGCCATATCTTTATATTTCTTGTAATGCTCCATCTGCAGATTCTTGCGGTTCCTTAATTCCCACCAAGGAATATCGTTATTGAACCAAGCCCATTTATCGATATAAAGATTATCGCTGCCTAAGGAAGCGACTCCGGTTTGGAACGCTTGATCAATTCCTTTTATCGCGGTAGACATTAATACAACAGAGGCTACGCCAATAATTATTCCCAGCGTTGTTAGAACAGATCTTATTTTATTTGCTCTGATCGCGCGAAGAGAAATGAGCAATCCTTCTTTTAATTCAAAGAGATAATTTCTCATAATTAATTCCCTTCCTGTTTTACGGCTCCGGCTATACCATTAGGAACATATCTGTGTCTTACAACTTCATCCTTCTCTACCAACCCGTCTCTTAGCCTAATTATTCTTGCAGCGTGCTCGGCGATGTATTCCTCGTGTGTAACAACGATGATTGTATTGCCAAGTTCATAAATATGATTGAAAAGAGTCATTATGTCTTCGCCGGTCTTGGAATCGAGGTTTCCGGTTGGTTCATCTGCGAGAATTATTGCCGGATTAGTAACTAATGCTCTGGCAACCGCTACACGTTGACGCTGACCGCCAGAAAGTTCATTAGGTTTATGATACATTCTGTCTCCGAGTCCCACATTCTCCAAAGCAGCGATGGCGCGTTCCTTCCTATCTGCGCTGTTTACGCCTGCATAAATCAATGGAAGCTCAACATTATGAAGCGCATTCGATCGCGGCAGCAAATTGAATGTTTGAAATACGAAACCGATTTCCCTATTACGAATAGAAGCGAGATCGTTGTCATTCATATCGCTAACGCTGTTATTTTTGAAATTATATAAACCGCGCGTTGGGGTATCTAAACAGCCGAGCATATTCATCAACGTCGATTTTCCGGAACCTGAAGGACCCATTATGGCAACATATTCATTCTTATCAATCGTAAGTGAAACGTCTCTAAGCGCATGAACTTCTTCGGAACCTACTTGATAAATCTTTGCAATGTGCTCTATTGTGATAATATTCATTTTTAATCCATTACTTGTTTAATTGAGTTTAATCAGTTCTTACCGCCGCTTAATTACTCTGCCTTGGTGCTGTCTTTATCTTCTCCGACTTCTGTTGAATCGCTCTTTGCCTTTTTGTCTTTCTTTGCTTTTGGAAGCATAAGTTTTGTACCTTCTTCCAACTCTTTAGAAATTGCTCTATATGGTCCGATGATTACTTCCTCTCCGCCTTCAAGACCTGATTTTATTTCAATGTAGGTATCATCGCTGATACCGGTTTCAACCAAAATTTGCTTAGCGGTTCCGTTATCATTGACAAATACAACTTCTTTCGGTTTATTCTTTCTACCGTTTTTAACTGCCGGAGCATCCTCATCACCCTCTTCACTTTTCTCGACTTTTGGTTTATCTACTCTTGCAGTAACGCTTTGAATAGGCACAGAAACTACGTTCACTTTTGTTTCGGTTTCAATATCAGTATCGCAAGACATGCCAGGGCGTATGTTATCATCCAAATCAAGTAATCTTACCCTAACTTCAAAGTTCACAACTTCATCCTGCGTTCCAGATCCGCTCGTCTTTGCGCTGTTTCCAATTTGACTTACAATTCCTCTGAACTTTCTATCGCCGAATGCATCAATATCAACATTAGTAGTATCGCCGACTGAAATCAGGACGATATCATTTTCATCAACTTCAACTCTTGCTTCCATTTTACTAAGATTTGCAACGGTCATTAAGTGCGTACCCTGACTGAATGAACTTCCGAGAACGCGCTCACTTAATTCAACGTTTAGCGCAGTTACCTTACCATGAATCGGAGAATAGATTGTAGTTTTATCCATCTGTTCTTGTGCGTCGTTTAAAGATTCTTGCGACTGCATTACGAGTGCAATTTGAGATTCGTAAGAACCCTGATTCTGCAGATATTCTGATTTGGCATTTTCAATATCCTGCTCACTGGCAAGTCCTTTCTCGAACAATCCTTGCACCCTTTTATATTCAGCGTCTACTCTTTCAAGAACTGCTTCTCTTACCTTCAAATTAGCTTTAGCTGATTCAAGACTTGCTCTAGCTCTGTTTCTCTGCGCGATGTACTGTTCAGGTTTTATTCTGATTAATAATTGACCTTTTTGTACAATATCGCCTTCTTCAACGGGCAGTTCAACAACTTCGCCGGTAACTTCCGGTCTTAACTCAACTTGATACTCAGGATGTATTTTACCTGTTGCAGAAACTACCTGAGTAATTGTGCGATTGTTAACTTTCTCAATCTGAACAGAAACAATTTTTTCATTGTCGCCGCCGAAAACAACTAATGCTATTACGACCAATAAAAGAACTGCTAATGCACCAAAGATGAAAAATTTCTTTTTTGACTTTTTGGACTTAGCCATTTGATATATCTCCTTACTTAGAATTATTCATATTTTTTAAAATCAAGTTTACCGAGAACATTCAGCATGTTATCACGTAATCTATAGTATTCATATTCTGCTCTTATTCTATCCGTTAACGCTTTTGTGTAATCGCTATCGGACTGCAACACTTCAATAATTGTACTAGAACCTAAATTGTATCTCTCGTAATTGATTCTTCTATTTTCTTCGGCAGATTGGACGTTTTTAGCTGCAACTTCGTAACTTTTCTTTCCGGCAACTAAATTTAAATAACCCTGCTTAACTTCAATTTTTATACTTCTTTCTTTTACTTTTAGGTCTTCTTCTTTATTCATTAAATTTATCTCTGAAAATTGAATAGAATTCTCAGTATTCCAGTTATCAAAAATCGGGATATTCAAAGATAGTCCGATACGGTATGTATTTCTATCCAATAAATCCGCCGGATGAGTAGAGCCGCTGGAAAATGAATACGAACCACTCAATCTTGGAAAAAGACCGCTTCTCGAAATTGTTATATCATTTTTGGCAGATTCCAGTCCCAGCAGTTTGCTTTTATAATCCAATCTCAAATCAAGCGCTTCTGCCACCAAAGAACTTATTTCGCTGAAATCTTTTATATCCATTTCAGATTCAAATTCTGAGACTTCAGCGGGCGAAACAAATTCGTAATCTTCCAATACGTCCAATGCGAGATAATTCAATAGATTGTTCTTTGCAAGATCCACTTGATTTTCGGTAGTTATTAAATCCAATTCCGCCGTACCAACTCTAAATTGCTGCGAATAAACATCAGCAATTGCCACGGCACCAAGTTTGTATCTTTCTTGAATCTGCTCTAAACTTTTCTGAAGAGATTTCAAATTATCTTGCCTGAACTTTTTGAATGACTCAGCCTCAAGAACATCGTAATATAATTTCGCAGTTGCTAAAACAATATCTTGTTTCAATTTTAGAATATCATATCTTGCTGCATCGTAATTGTTTTCAGCCTTGGATATGCTAGCATAATTAGCCAGACCATTAAATAAAGTAACACCGCCGCCTACAGAAACTAACCAGTTTCTTGTATCGGTTTCCGATGCCGGAATTCTTCGCTCAACACCAAAGAAATCCGTTTGAATGCTTCCTTTGTCCGTAATCTTTGACCATCCCCACGAGCTGCTGGCTCCAAAATTAGGAAGCAAATCACCATAAGCGCTTTTAATGTTGGATTTGTTAGCTTCTAGTGAATTTTGGGTCTGAATCAATTGACTGTTTCTTTGAAGTGCAATTTGAATGGATTCATCGAGTGTTAGTTTTTTTTGGCTGAAAGAGTTTGCTGTTAATAGCACAATACCAATTAAGAAGAAATATTTCTTCATTCTAAGCTCCTTAGTTATCAAATATGAATAAATTCCTGAGATAAGAATTTATAAAACCGTGAGTTAGGACGGCTTACCTTAATAAAAAGTTACAATAATTTATCTCAAGGTTACAAATTTTTCGTTTTAATTTTATAGTAAATGGAATTTGTTAGACAATCCAATTAAGAATAAGATTCCTGATAATCACAATTCAGCGAATTTCTTTTTATTCTCATCTAAAAATTCCTTTGCCGCTTCGTAAGTATTTGGAATTTCGCCATCGAGAATGGCATCTTCTATCGCTGTCTTAATTATACCCACTTTTTTAGAAGGCTGCAGATTGAATATTTCCATTATCTCTTCACCTTTAACCGGCGATTGAAAAGCGCGAAGAGCATCCTTATCTCGAACTTCCTTCACCTTTTCCATTACCAATTCATAGTTGCTCAAATATTTATTTACTTTATTTGGATTTTTACTCGTAATATCCGCCCTACATAAAGTAATGAGATCATCAAGGTCTTCATCAGCGCTAACAATAAGTCTTCTGATTGCAGAGTCTGTTACATTTTCTCCTACTAGCGCAATTGGTCTTAAGTGAAGTCTTACCAGTTTTTCCACATAATTGAGCTTATATAAAGGAAGCTTTAACCGCTTAAAAACTCCTTTCATAATTCTCGCGCCTATTTCTTCGTGACCATGAAATGTCCATCCAATTTCTTCAAAGAATTTTTTTGTCATTGGCTTGGCAATATCGTGGACAAGTCCCGCAAACCGTAGCCAAACGTTTTCTGTAACTTCCGCAAGATTATCAACAACAATACAAGTATGAAGGAACACATCTTTATGATGATGATCATCTCTTTGTTCCACACCGCCAAGTTTAGTTATTTCCGGAAATATTATTTCCAGAACGCCAGAATTATTAAGCAGTTTCAATCCAACAGACGGTTTTGGAGAGGATAATATTTTTAGAAATTCATTCGTTATCCTTTCTTGAGAAATTATTTTTAATCTTTCTCTAAGACTTTTTGCAGCGGTCATAATTTCATCGGAGACTTCAAACTGAAGCTGTGCAGCAAACCGAAACGCTCTCAGAATTCGTAATGGGTCGTCATTAAATGTTTCGAAAGGGTTTAGCGGAGTACGGATAAAATTCTTTTCTAAATCATCAACGCCATTGTAAAGGTCTATCAACTTTCCAAAATTATTCTCATTAAGCGATACTGCAAGTGTATTTATCGTAAAATCCCGTCGAGCGATATCATCTTCAAAAGAGCCAACCTGAACTTTCGGGTTTCTACTATTTGTGGAATACGATTCCTTACGCGCGCCTACAAACTCGAAATCAAATTCGCGATACTTAAAATGAGCAGTTCCAAAGTTTTTGAAAATTGATGTATTTTCAATCTGCAGTGTTCGCGCAAATTTCTGCGCGAATTCGGTTCCATCTCCGATTACAAGAAAATCAATCTCATATTTACTTCTTCCAATTAAAATGTCTCTTATATAGCCGCCAACGATATACAATTCAACATTCAATTCCGAAGCAAGCTTTGAGGCTGTAATAAGATAATCTCTGGATTTGAAAAGATTTCCAAAGTCAAAATTGTCCAAATTCTTCCTTTCAAATTAATCTTTCATTCTAATTACTGAAATTACGAAACCAAACAACCTTATCTAAATTTTCATTAAAGATTGTCTTTCTGTAATTTCGCGTGTTCAATTCCACTGCATGATGAGCAAAATTCTCTGCCAAATCATACCGTCCATTTCTTAACGCATTACGAGATATATTAAGTTCCGCAACTCCTTCAGAAGAATATATCAGTTTCCCATCATAGCGATCAAGAATTTTATATAAATAATCGGGTGAGTAATTATTCCTTTTTCCCAAAGTGTAAAACAGTTCAAAGAATTCCATATCAAATGTATCTTTATTTAAGGCAATAATTGACTCGTATTTTAATGAATCAGATTCAGACCAGAATTCAAAGTTCTCCTTTTCCAGGTACTTCTTTCGAATTAATGCGGCATTCGTATAATTATAATTTGGGGATTTATCTAAAAATTTATCGATTAGAATTTTTGCTTTTTCAATATCATCCACTCTAACTGAAAGATCAATCCTCTTTAATTCTAGATTGAATAAATACGATGAGTTTTCGTATTTAACAATTTCTCGCTTAAGCAAATCCTGCGCTAAATTGTAATCCTTCATTTTTTCAAAAGATAATATCTGACCCATCAATGCAGAATATGCATCGGAATAATTATAAATATTCTCGAACGTTTTTTGGGATTCGGAATATGCTCCCGCGTAAAACTGCTCCCAAGAAGCATTTAGATTTTTTGCTGTTGCCCGCACGCAAGTTCTTTTGAAAATGGGCTTTCTCCCAAAATAGAGCTGTGCTCCAAATTCATTAAAGTTATAATCCAATCCATCTAAAAATTTCTCATACTCCCCGGCTAATTCAGTAATCGACTTACCGAAATGCTGCTCAAAATCTAAGTTTGCATAAAGATTGGAAGTCAATGAAAATCCATAATTGTCAATCAAATATTTGATAAATGATCCGCTGTATATATAAGCAAGAGAAGGAGTTTGGGCTAAGAAGCTAAAGCCGCTAAAAAGTTCCGGAAGCTCAACTTTATAGTTTTTATTGCGGGCGAGAAACGCTGAATAATGAACATCATTATCGTCATAATTATTTTCAAGAGCTGTTGCAAAACCTTCAATTAATGATGGATTTATCCCCACAGCAACATGGAGCATGTTATCTGAAACTTCTCCCATAAAGATATGGGCTAGTTCGTGTTTCAAAGTGCTCTCATAATTATCAATATCAAGATAAATTTGATGCAGCCATGGTTTGGCAACGTCAGCTCTATATGCTCCAAATAATCTTCCTTTTTGAAGTTTATTTTTAAATACGATTGATGTAATTTTATTTAAAGTTGAGAGCCCTGTTGTATGACTTAATTTAGAATAGTAGAATTCATGATTTAACTTAAGATATTCAATTTCATTGCTCTTAAGTGAATCCGGATAAAGTATTATAAAATGATTAGTTATAGTCTCTCCTTTTAATTCCGATTTGATTGAATCGATAGTAGTTGTAAGCCCAAGTTCTTCGGAAGAATTCCAGTAAACCAAAAGAAGTGAAACCAAAATTGTGGTCAATAATATTTTACTTAACTCATCACGTAATTTGAAGCTAATCCGATAAAGCGTGAACACTAAAATCGCGAATAAAGTAATCATGCTCCGATAAGCAATAAACTTCTGATCCAGCGGAATATTTTCATCG
>JAHJTX010000079.1 GCA_018829545.1 Bacteroidota bacterium
CAATTCTCAATTTCCAATCACCAATCCCCCCTAGTGGTTTGAACATTGTTATTTGCTATTTGGAATTTATTTGAATTTTGTTCTTTGCCATTTGTTATTTTCTGCCATAAAAAACAAGAAAATCAGAACTAAGTCACTAAAGTATTCGATTCCCTCTCTTACTGTTATATGATTCGTACTTTACTTTTTTATCTTCATCTGCTGTAATAATTTAATTAAAGTTTCTCAATTTCTTTTAGATCTCTATCTGGCAAATAAAGTATTAACAAGCCGATAATAATACCTCCGACAGCCAAAGGTAAATGATTACCTTGAAAAAACAACGTGTCAAAGTAATCAAGAACATACCAAATACCCCGCCAAATCAGAACGATGCCAATAACAATGGCAATGCTCTTAGCAAAATAACGAATCGTTTCAAAGATATTTTTTTTCATAAATTTATTTCAAAATGTATTATTTCAAATTTCATTGCAGAAATATTTACACACAACATGCGTTGTCATATTGTTGGTCTGTTGCATCGATGTTAAACTCATTTGTTGTAAGCCGACTAAATTTGATAGTAAAACTGATGCGAACACAGAAACGATAAGAGTGCAGACAACACTCAAAGCAACCGCTACGGGTATTATTTCTTGAAGACATCGAACAACTTGTCCAAAGCTCCTTTTTCGAGTTTTGCGACCAACTCAAGTTCTCCGGCATCAAGCCATATACCTTCACACTGAAAACATTTATCAACATGAATTCCTTTATAATCAACTTCACCGAGTTCCATTCCGCATTTCGGACACCGCATAAAATGGAGTTCCTTTAGTTTTTTCTTATCCTCCTCTGCGAGTTTTTTGAGTTTCTCTACTTCCATCTTCTTTCTTCGTTCGAGCTCAATCCTCACAAAGTATTCCTCTTCTTTCTCACTAGGTTTTACAGGCATATTAAATCTCCTTTTTTTGAATTTTTTTCTTAATTTTGTCCAATAATTTTCTTGCCCAGATTAGCTCAGTTCCAAGAATACCCAAACTTAATGGTATTACAATAAAAGCTGGACCTGGTAACGCAATCATCGCTATCCCTATCAAGAGAATAGTAAAACCGACAACGATTACTATCAAACGCCTTGCCTGTCTTATAGTCTTGTTTATAGTGGGATGCATAATAAATCAATAATTATTTAATGAATAGGAAACGGTAGGTTTACCTGTTTCACTCACCAAATATAATAAATTATATTCAACATTTTATTTCATTGGTACGATAAAAACTTTGGATATTTTAATCGGAACCATTTGGTACTTTGATAACCATGTCAATCTTATTTCCAATCTCGAATGTCGGTGCAAGCTGATGGAGGTGTTACTCTGCCAACGCGGTATATTACCTTTTACTTGAAATAAAGTTAAATATTTCACGCATTGTTTTTTTTCTGATTTTACGGTGCAAATCCATATCTACGTGTTTAAGAGTGTATTGAAATTTAAGTTCTAAATATTCCATTTTCATTTCAACAACTTTTAAATTATAAGATTTTGGTTCAATGTATTCGCTAAAACTTCCGAGTGATGCAATTATTTCTTGTTCAAGTTGTTCAATGGTATTTAAGTATTTCAGGGCTATTTGAAATTCTACAGTCATCAATCTTACATCTCTTTTTGTATAATTAATAATTTCATTGTAATAAACTTTAGAATTTGAAATACTTACAATATCATCATCATCATTAAGAATTTTCACCTTTAGCATACTAATCTCAACTATTTTCCCCTTTTGGTTATCTATTTTAACATAATCGTTTATTTCAAACGTATTGGAAAAACTTAAATATATTCCACTTAAAAAATCAACAATATATTCCTTAGTTAATATTACAATGGTAGCGGTAACAATAGTTAAAGAAGTTATCAACTCTGTGGGATTTACCCCAAAGACACTTAAGACCATAACTAATAGCCCGACACCAATTGTAAAATTAGCAATGTTCTCTATTCCAAAATGCACATTATTTTTTTTGTTCTGTGGAATCTTATTTTTTTTGAATAGAAATACTTAGCAGTATTTGAGAAAAAGTTAATGGTGATATAAAAAATTATAAATGCTAATACAGATTGTAATTGATAATATTCAAATATCACTTTAGAAGTGACTGAATTGAGAAATTTCAGATAAATTACACTAAATAATAAAACTACGTTTATTATAAATTTCCATTTTGTATTCATTGTTTTCATTTAATTTTTATATACCGTGTTATGTGGCGTTTTCACTTTTTCTAATCCATTTTAATCAACTTAACTTTCAGCCTTTTTCTTATTTTTCAGTTTTTAAGTACTCAGATAATAATTCTAAATAAAGCGTATTAAATGAACAGCCTGAATAAGGTTTTTGGCTTGTAATTAAATTTCTGTCTTTAACAGCATAGTTTGATTTCGGGAATTTCTGCTTGAATTTTAATCCTAATTTTCTAATATGTTTTGCTATTTTTCTGTTTTCAGGTTTGCCTTTCATAATTAATCATTCAATAACAAACTCCTCAAAAGGCGACACTGAATTAACTTTAAAACCAATATACAGATTTTCTTCTTTTGGAATGGTTAAAATAAGACTTGGTGCGTGACATATTAGCCCAGTTGGTTTATTCCCTTTTGCAAAGTATTTCAGTAGGATTGGTATGTTTTTATCGTATTTTAAATCTATCATCAAGCCTTGTCAACCAGGAATAACTAATCCGATATAATCTACATTGTTCTCAATGGCTTTTTCGAGTGTTAAAGGGTTATTAAACTGGTTGTTGTTTTTAACAAACACTAATGTTTCTTTTTTCAAATTCAATTTATTTCCACAATACTTGTCATTAATACTTTCATTGACAATAGTTGCTATAACACCATTAGGTGAGGCAAAATTCATTCTATAACGGCGTGCAAAATAACTTATCGTCCCAAACATCAAAGCTAAGTTAAATTGCTCCAGCCAAGATTTATGCAAACAGTAGTTAATTTTATTGCAACTGCTGATTGCAACTAACGAGTCCCTAAAACTTAAATTGATAGGCAATTCCGATTCCCCCCGGAGAGATTAATGGACTAAAAAAATGCCTTTGGACCTGTCGACTACTTTGAGGGTTGTTTAACTCATCGAAGTCTTTCCGAAAACTTTTTCCTATCGTCCAGCCAATGATATGACCCATGATAGCGCCAGCAACGACATCAGAAAGCCAATGCTCATCGGACTCAACCATGCCGAGTCCAATTGCCAAAGCGATAGGATAACCAACATAGGCAATCCACGTTTTTTCAGGATAAAAAGCATAAAGGGAGGAGATCAGACTGACGGCAGAAGCAGTGTGACCAGACGGCCAAGTGCAGCCTTTTCCAAATTGAAAGAATGCCTTAGAGTCAGAAGAATTGCCACAAGTACCACTCTGCTTATTGGCCGGGTCACCATTCTCGATAGGATCCGGTCTCCCCGTGAGACCCTTGAGCAGTGTGGTGTATGCAAATTGTACTAACGTAGCTTGCAGCACAGCCGAACCTGCCGTTTTTATTTCGGCATCAGGTATAAAATATAGCACACCTCCAACGATGGGTTGCAAAACTACTCCCAGATAGAACGCTCCTTCGCCATAAGCACTCCCTACAGGGTCTTTTTGAAAGTAATCTTGCACCTTCCTGTCAGCGCCACTGGCGGCAAGAATAAAAGTTGATCCGAAGGCAGCTCCGTGATACCATAGCCTCTCGCCTGTGAAGGACTCCGCAGTGTTGGACCAAAAATTATGAAAAATGCCGAGATGAGTAGCTGTTCTTTGGCCGGACATTCCAACCTCACCAATTTCTCCTAACCCAAGGGTCAGCTTTATCACATTTTCTTTCGTTTTCTGATCTATCCCCAAACTTGGTAAATTAAGATTTAACGAGGCTATTCTTTTTAATCCATCTTGGTTTACTCTATCACTTCCTACATGCCAGGTACTATTTGAACTTCTTATTGCATTTATAGTAACCCCAGGAGGTTGTTGAGCAAAGATTGTTGAAATATATAAGAATACGAAAAACAATATTCTAATATGAAACTTCATTTATAACTCCAAATAATTAATTGAATTATCATTTCCATTTTTATAATGCTTTATGATTTTAAAAAATTATTAGCTTCCATAATATTGTTTATCCCTATCATAATTCTATTTGCTGATGAAAGATTGATGTTAGATATTATTTGTTTTTTTATGTTTTACCTTGTATAAATACCAGCCTATCCAAAGAGTTGCTGAAATGCCTATTGCCGTGAAAATAGCTGGGTTAGGATTTTCAACAGAACTGACTGAACCTGCGTAAGAGATAATCAGTACGTAAGGTATGGCGCTAATCAACCAAGCGGTTATAAATTTTGTAAACTTCATTTTAGTCATACCTGCTAAACAGGCTGTAACTTCCGGTAAAATGGGCATAGCGCGTGAAAGTAAAATCATAACGAAACTATGTTGTTTAAATGTAGATTTCATTTCTTGACGTGCTTCTTCTTTTTTTAACAGAAACCCTAAAATCCTCTCTCCTAAAACATTGCTTAGTCCATAGCCCGTAAATCCCGCTAACAATAATCCGATAAATGAAGCGGCAGCTCCGTATTGAAAACCAATAAAATATCCTGCTAACATTATTACGGTTAAGGTAGGAACAGCTATAAATAGATCGACCCAAAGCAATAGAACAACTACAATACCTATATAAAATGGAGAAAGTGCTTTCGCTTGAATAAACCAAGATTCGATTTGTTCAACACTTAAAACACCTGTAACTTTAACCAATATAAATGTCAAAGCAAATAATGATGCTATAGTAATAATAACTTTAATAAGAGGTTTCATTTATTTACCTTTCATTAGTCTGTCTGCTATTGACGGGCTTATTCTGTTTATAATTCTTAAAAGTTTTACTTTGCCAATATTCACTTCATATTTGTTTTTTTCAAATGATTTTATAAATTCATCTACTAATTTTTGCGGTGTTATTTTCCTTTTGCCTCGTCCTG
>JAHJTX010000080.1 GCA_018829545.1 Bacteroidota bacterium
AACCGCTATTGTTAGCATTGTACTCCGTACGCTTCTTAGTGTTAGATAGAGAACTAATATTATTACAAAAACTACAATTGGAACCATTTTTTTCATATCAGCCGGGCCAAGCAAAGCCATTGTCCCTTCAATAATTGGTCTCCCTGCAACGTGAAGTTTTACATTCTCCGTTTTTGCTTTTTTTGCAACGTCGAGAATTTCATTGTAAAATTCTTGTGTAAAAACGTTATCATTTATTGCTGCGATAATTACTGAAACGGTTTCATCTTCAGAAACTAATCTGCCGAAAACCATTTCATTAGTTTTTACTTTTTCTCTTAGCTCATTAAGCTCTTCCGGTGATGTTGGAATTTTTTTGTAAAAGGCTTTAACGTCCATTCCATCTTCTGTTCCAACAATATTATCGGCAGTATAAAGCGAAGTAACATCAGCTTTTTCTATTTGCGGCATTTTTTGAAATTTTTTTGTTAAATCCGTTAGAATTCTGAAAGTTTCCTCATTATAAATTCCAGACTTATTTTCTATCGCAATGATAATTCCGTCTTTTATATTAAACCATTCCTCTGCTTTGTCGCTGTAAACAAAAGCCGGATGATCATGCGGCAAAATTACTTTCAAAAAAAATGGTGATTTTTATATTGAAGCGGCACATATCAAACCGAAGCACAAGAAAAGTAAAGAAACTCCAGAAAATATATTAATACTCTGCCCTAATCATCATAAAGAATTTGATTTTGGTAGAAGAATTATCAGAGAACACAATAAACAAAGCATGCACGTGGCTTCGTATCTATGTGCATAAAAAATTATTTTATATGTCAATAGTCAAAGTGCTAGCCACAAAGGAAACAAGACGCAAGATAAATAATTCATGATTATTCTTTGATGAAACTATTTCTTCAATTAAAGTTCTGCTTTCAGCACTAAAAACAATACCGGTTTGCTGCAATTAATCTATCGGCAATATTCCTTCTCAATTTTGTTGTGTTTAAAGTATCGAACTTTGTATATCTCTTCAGTCCGAGCAGCAAAAGTTTAAGCTCATCGCCTTCTGCTGATGCGGCAATAGCCTGTTTGCCGTAAAAATTAATTCTATTAATAGCATCGTTTACATAAGTTTGCGTCATCTCAACATAAGGCAAAACATCGGCTTCGTTTCTTAGTGTTGATAACTTCTGCGATCTTAAAATTGCAGATTCGGAAGTGAACACTTCAATCAGCATATCAGTCAGATTCATTATTATTTCTTGCTCATCGCTAAGCTTCTGCATAAATTTTTGAACGGCAAAACCGGCTATCATCAAAATTGCTTTTTTTGCGTTTTTGATAGCTTGCATTTCTCTTTCAAGAACACCAGTCGGCTGCTCGCCGAATTCTGGAATACTCATAAGTTCTTTTTGAATTGCCGCTGCGGGACCTAATAGATTAAGTCTGCCTTTCATCGATCGCTTAACGAGCATGTCAACAGTTAACAGCCGATTGATTTCATTTGTGCCCTCAAAAATTCTATTTATTCTTGAATCGCGGTACCCGCGGGCAGCAGGATATTCTTCCGAATAGCCGTATCCGCCATGAATTTGCACGGTTTCGTCAACAACATAATCTAAAACTTCTGAACCAAATACTTTTAGCATAGCAGCTTCAATTGCATATTCTTCCGCTGCGCCAATCATGGCTTCGCTGTAGCTTTTCCCGCTTGCAATTAATTCGTGTTCTTTATCATTTATTAAACCGCTTGTACGCATTGTTGCAGATTCGGAAACAAAAATTCTAATGGCTTGTTCCGCCAATTTATATTTAATGGCGCCAAAACTTGCAATTGATTTGCCAAATTGTTTTCGCTCGTTAGCGTATTGAACTGAAATTGAAGCATATTTTTTTGCACCGCCGGTTGTCATTGCGCATAATTTAAAACGACCGACATTCAAAACATTAAAAGCGACATAATGACCTTTGCCAATTTCACCAAGAATATTTTCTTTAGGCACTTTTACATTATCCAAAAACAATGCTCTTGTTGATGAACCTTTAATTCCCAATTTATTTTCTTCTTGACCACTGGTGAACCCCGGAGAATTTGTATCAATAATAAAACAAGTAAATTTATCATCGTCAACCTTAGCAAACGTGATTAAGATATCCGCAAACCCACCATTTGTAATCCACATTTTTTGTCCATTAAGAATATAGTGCTTCCCATCATCTGAAAGTTTTGCAGTAGTTTTTGCAGATAGCGCATCTGAGCCGGAGGTTGGTTCGGTTAAACAATAAGCTGATTTCATTTCGCCGGATGCAAGTTTGGGTAGATATTTAGCTTTTTGTTCATCATTTCCATAATAAAGAATTGGAAGTGTTCCGATACCAGTATGAGCTGCAAATGAAACGCCGAAAGAATGGCTTGTTCCTAATTCCATAGCGAGAAAAGTGTTGGTGTTAAAATCACCGCCAAGTCCTCCGTATTCTTCGGGAACAGATGTTCCAAGTAAACCGAGTTCGCCAGCTTTATCTAAAAGTGAAACGGTTAAGCCGGGTTCTTGCTTATCAATTGCATCAAGTTTGGGCCAAATTTCATTTTGTACAAATTCACCGGCGGTTTCTACCATCATTTTTTGTTCTTCATTAATTTCTTCGGGTATGAATACACTTTGCGGATCGCTCTCTTCTATTAAAAACTCTCCACCAAGTAAAACTTTTTTTGTAGCTTCGTCAGACATCCTTTTTCCTCTTATTTGTTAAAATAATTTTATTATTGATCCTCTACGAGGATTTTCTTTTGTTTTCTCTCTTATGTTACAATAATTGAACATCTACGATGTTCTTTAACCAATGATGTATATTCCGTATGTTTTCCATCGTAGCAAACCACGTAAAGGTTTTATTATTGTAAAAACGAATCCGCACTAAAGATATAATCCTAGTAGATGATTTATAATTCTTCAATTAACCGCCATCATTCATTTTATTGATCCTCT
>JAHJTX010000081.1 GCA_018829545.1 Bacteroidota bacterium
AATGACGCAGCATCAATCTATTTCCCAAATGAAAAATATCGCGGCATTCTCGCTTTAAGACAATCGCCGGCGGAAATAATAACCAAACTTGAAAATGATTCGTTAAATATAATGTATGCTTCAGCATATCTAAGAATAATAATGAGTCTTTGGGAAAAAGCTGGTTTTCCAATTGATGATAGAGCAGATATTTTAGGAACGCTTTATTCTACCGGTCTTTTCAAAAGAGATGGAAAAGAAAGAAAACCAAATGGAAGTCCAAAAGCAAATAAGTTTGGTAAAGAAGTTGGTGAACAATACAATAAACTGGCACAGAAAAATGACTAACCGCCATTACAAAACTGTTTACTGGCATGGAAAAATGATATACTGGCGGGGAAAAACGGTTGACTGGCAGAGAAAAATGGCAAACTAGTATAACAACAATATAGTGATGCAACATAATGTTTTGACAATTTTTTATCAGCATCTTTTCTTGTAAATGACCAATTGATTTTTTTCTTTGCCTTATTTCTTTGTTGCGACCAATAGTTTATCTCACTTTTCAACACATCTTCTTGACCAATTCTTCTTGCTAAACATTCTCTGCCCATAATGTTAATTTCTATTTCAGCCATGTTAAGCCAACTGCCATGTTTAGGAGTATAGTAAAATTCTATTTTGCTCAAAATCTTTTTAGACTCCCGCTTTGTAAATGTTTCATAAAAGGAGGAGACAAAATGGGTGTTCAGATTATCAAGCACTAATCGTATCGTTTTTGCTTCTTTGTAATCCTGCTCTACCAACTCTTTTATGAAATAAGCAAAATCTTTCTTCTTTCTGTTGACGGTTACTGTTATTTTTCGTTTGCCGGCAAGAGGCTCTACAGCTACAAAAATATTTCTTGTTCCATTACGTTTGTATTCGTAATCATATTTTGTTGCACTGCCCGGCTTTAATGGCATAATACCTCTTACATCCTCTATAAGTTGTTTGCTTTTTTCATCCACACAAACTACAGGATAGTGTTTATCATAACCTTCCTTCAAGGTTTACATTCGTTTTTTTTAAAATTAGACGGATTGTCTCACTGTTAATGGTTGATAATCCTTCCTTTTCTTTCAGTGTATCGGATAACAATTCCAGTGTCCACCTCGCTCTTCCTTCCGGTGGTCTGCTACATGCCGTAGCGATGACTTCTGCCTTTTGTTTGGCTCCATATTTCACAGGTTGACCGCTTCGTTCTTTCTCTTGCAAAGCATGCTCAAGACCTTCGTTTATATATTTCTGCTTCGTTCGCCATATTGTTGTCCTGTCCACTTCCAGAAAATCTTCTATCTCTGAATCCATCTTCCCTTTGTCAAGCAACAGCAGAATATTTGCTCTGTTATATTCCCGCTCACTCCTGTGCGCTGATTTCTTATAGTTGAAGATATTTCATTGTCATGGCGGAAGTTATGAAAAAGCCTTCAAACATTTTGAAGGCTTTAATTTTTCTCAAATAAACTATTTTTTAATAATTCGGATTGTATTTTGAGGAAAGTTTCAATCTATTTATTGCGCGCTTCAGAGCAACTTCGGCTCTAGCTAAATCAACAGCTTCTTCTTTTGATTTCTTCGATATTCTCAGTTTGGCTCTTTCTTTAGCTTCCTTTGCTCTTTCCACATCAATATCTTCCGGTCGTTCAAAAGTTTCGGCAAGCACAATTACTTTATTATTAGAAACTTCTACCGTTCCCCCGCTCGTAGAAAATATATGTGTTTTATCTTCTGAATCTAAGATTTTCGCAACACCAACTTCGAGTGAACTCATCAACGGCGCATGATTGTAAAGTATTTGAAAATTGCCAAGCGTTCCAGGAAGCGTAATAGATTTTACATTTCCGGAAAATACCGCTCTTGCAGGCGTTATCACATCGAGTTTAATTTCTTTCATAACTGCCTACTTGTTTGCCTTAGCTTTTTCAACAGCTTCTTCAATTGTGCCTACGTACATGAAAGCCGATTCAGGAAGACTATCATGTTTTCCATCAATAATTTCTCTGAAGCCGCGGATTGTATCTTCTAACTTGACGTATTTTCCCTGCATTCCCGTAAATTGTTCTGCAACGCTGAAAGGCTGACTTAAAAATCTTTGAATTCTTCTAGCGCGGCGGACGACAAGTTTATCATCTTCAGAAAGCTCATCCATGCCTAAAATATTAATTATATCCTGAAGATCTTTATATCCCTGTAAAATTTCTTTTACTTCTTTAGCAACATTATAATGATCATGACCCACAATAGAAGGTTCAAGAATTCTAGAAGTTGAATCGAGAGGATCAACCGCAGGGTAAATTCCAAGCTCGGATATTTGTCGGCTTAAAACCGTTGTTGCATCCAAGTGCGAAAATGCTGTTGCAGGAGCGGGGTCTGTTAAGTCATCCGCCGGAACATAAATTGCCTGTACCGATGTAATTGATCCTTTATCCGTTGACGTGATACGTTCCTGAAGTTCACCCATTTCCGATGCCAAGTTAGGTTGATAACCAACCGCAGAAGGCATTCTTCCTAAAAGCGCACTAACTTCTGATCCGGCTTGAGTAAAACGGAAAATATTATCAATGAATAATAGTACGTCTCGCTGCTCTTCGTCACGGAAATATTCTGCAATTGTCAAGCCGGTCAAACCAACACGCAATCTGGCGCCGGGAGGTTCATTCATTTGCCCGAAAACCAAAGCAGTTTTACTAAGAACGCCTGATTCCTTCATTTCTAACCAGAGATCATTGCCTTCACGCGTTCTTTCGCCAACACCGGCAAAAACAGAGAAGCCGCCGTGCTGTTTAGCAATATTATGAATCAATTCCATAATAATTACAGTTTTTCCAACACCGGCACCGCCAAACAACCCTGTTTTTCCTCCGCGTGAATACGGTTCCAAAAGGTCTATCACCTTAATGCCCGTTTCGAACATTTCCTGGGAAGTAGTTAAGTTTTGAAATTTGGGTGCATGTCTATGAATAGCGTATCTTTTTTCGGACTTAATTTCTCCAAGTCCATCAATCCCTTCGCCGATTACATTTATCAATCTTCCAAGTGTATTTGGACCAACTGGAACAGATATCGGTTCGCCAGTATCAATCGCAGTCATTCCTCGCATCAGCCCGTCTGTAGAATCCATAGCTATAGTTCTAATGCGGCTTTCGCCAAGATGTTGTTGAACTTCTACTATTAAGTTTTCTTCCTGACCCTCTAGATTTGTTCTAGGAATTTTTATCGCATTATAAATACTTGGTAATATCCCGTTAGAAAAATCAAGGTCTACTACCGGTCCAATGACTTGAACGATTGTTCCTTCGTTGCTTGCCATTTTTCTCCCTAATTAAATTATGAGAAACAAAATTAAAGAATATTGAATACTATTTCAAAAAAAAGTTCAATTACTTCAAAAGTATATTTCTACCGATTGTTCCAACGTTATTACAACTCATCATGAATGTGCTGCTGAAATATTACTCTCACAAAATTAAGAGTATAAAATCCTTGATGCAAATTTACTTTTTCCCGTTGTTTTCATTTTTATCTATTACTTTAATAAAACTACTTTATCATCTATTTGATTAACAATGATTTTTTAAC
>JAHJTX010000082.1 GCA_018829545.1 Bacteroidota bacterium
TCTTATGAATAAAATGGAGGAGATAAGCAAGGAAACATCTTCTTCAAATGAGTCTCCGCAGGAAAAGACAGCCAAAAAGCAGGATGAAGTATCAAAGGGAATTGAAAATCTTGAAAAAGAAATGGAAAATTTGAACGAAAAAATGTCGGAGTTAAAAGACATGCCGAAAAAACTTTCCGAAGAACTTTTGGAAGAAATGGAAAAGCAGCAAATGCAGGAAACCTCTGAAGAAATTTCAAAGGAATTAAAATCGGGAAGTAAAAAGAGCGCAAAGCAAAAACAGGAAAAGCTTTCATCGCAGTTATCTTCGATGAAGAAGAAAATGGAAAACATGCAAAGCGCCATGCAGCAGCAATCTCAGATGGAAGTTTACTTTGAGATGATGAAAGCGGTTAATAATTTATTGACCTTATCGAAGGAACAGGAAAAATTAAAAGAGCAAACAAAATCAATGTCTCCCACTTCCCGCCAATTCTCGGAAAACACAAAGAGCCAAAATGAAATACTGAGCGGTCTTGATAAAATTACTCAGCAGATGATAGACCTGTCTCAAAAAACATTTGCAGTAACTCCTGAAATGGGAAAAGCAATCGGAACTGCTCGTATGAGAATTGGGGAATCGATGAAAGCAATGCTGAATAGAAATGGGGCAGAAACAGTAGTTCATCAATCCGAGGCGATGAAGAGCTTAAACGAAGCCGCATCTCTGATGAAGGGGATGATGAACCAAATGATGAGCGGGGGCGAAGGCGGTGGAATGATGTCTCTTATGCAGCAGATGCAGCAAATGAGTCAGCAGCAAATGGGCTTGAATCAGTTAACGCAAAAGTTGAACAGCGGTCAGTTATCTCTAGAAGAAAGAGCGCAGCTTCAAAAAATGGCGCAGCAGCAGGACATGATTAGAAAATCTCTCGATCAATTGAATAAAGAAAGCAGGGAAGCGGGGCAGTCTAAAAAGTTGTCATCAAATCTTGAGAAGATCGTTCAAGAGATGAAAGAAGTTGTAAAGAATATGCAGACGGAAAAAGTAACGGATGAATTAATTCAAGCGCAGGAAAGAATACTTACGAAAATGCTTGATGTGCAGAGATCGATAAACGAGAGGGATTTTGAAAATAACCGTGAATCGAAAACCGGAAATATCTTTGCCCGGGAATCTCCATCAGAACTCGATTTAAACACAGAAGAGGGACAAAACAAACTTATGGATGAACTTCAAAGAGCAATTCAGGAAGGCTATTCCAGGGATTATGAAGAGTTGATAAGAAAATATTTTGAAGCGCTTCAAAAGTTAAATCAAGAACAAAAAGTAATTCCAAATAAATGACGGCGATAACTTTTAATGATTTCCCGCAGCTGTAACAAATTCACACCTCGCTTCGTCTTTATGGTTAAGAGGAAAGATGCTGGAGACGACAAAATATAATTTTCTGATTGAACAGTACAAAAATAATATTTTCAGTTATTCCATTTATATGACAAGAAACAGAATGGACGCTGACGATATTACTCAAGAGGTGCTGATTAGAATCTGGAAAAACCTGGACAAGTTCAATATTCTAGCCGCTAAATCGTGGATTATGAAAACAACGCATAACCTTTGTATCGATTATTTGAGAAGGCGATCAAAACAGAATATAAAAGAATTCTCGCTTGATGAAGATTTTATTGAAAGCATAGAGGACAGTAGAAGTGAAACAAACCCTTATTTATCAACGCATATAAAGATTATGCACGACAAAGTGAAAGAAACAATAAAAGAGCTTCCCGAAAATTTGAGAGCAGTGTTTGTTCTCTATGAAATACAGGGACTTAAGTATAAAGAAGTAGCTGAGGCAATAGATATCCCAATAAATTCGGTTAAAGTCTATTTGTTAAGAGCAAGAAAAAAATTACAAGAGGAATTAAAACATTATGAACCGCAAGAAGTTATTTGAAGAAAAGTTAATTGATGAAATAATTTCCGTTGCCTACGGAGACGCATCAATTTTTACTAAAATAAAAATCCGAATGCTTGCAAAAAAAAACTTGGAAGTAAAAAACCTTTTGGACGAATATTCCGAAACAAGCGGCGCAGTAAAAAAGATTTCCATTGACAAGTATCCGGATGAATTACTAATAAATCTAAAATCAACAAGCGTCCATAAAACCAAATCGTTTCTGAACGATTTATATGCGGTTTTCTTTTCTAAACCGATTCTGTCTGCAGCGGCAATCGGAATAGTGTTGGCGGCAATAATTTCGTCTGTTTACTTAAGAAACACGAATAGCTATGACGCATACACTTTAGCGGAAGTAGAAAACGCAGAGATGCAAACGAGACAGGCTCTGGCAATTATCGGCAATGTGTTTAATAAAACACAAAAATCTTTAAGCCAGGAAATACTTGCCGATAAAGTTAGCCGACCAATAAACGATGGAATTAATACAGTTAATAAATTATTTAATTAAGGAGAAAAACAATGAAAGCAAAATCATTAGTATTGTTTGTAGTGTTCGCAGCGGGAATACTGTTTGCACAAAAGTCAGATTACTCAAAGTACGACGGCTATATTGAATTTGGCGATCTGTCATCATTTGAATCCGGCGAAATGGTAACAGAGGTTATGATAGAAGCGCATCTTTTGAAGATGGTTTCTAAAATGACAAGCGAGCAAGAGCCAGAATTATCGTCACTTCTAAGCGGGTTAAAACTTGTAAAAGTAAATGCTTTCGAGATAGATGAGAAGAACATGAAAACTCTTCAAAAAAAAGCGGACGTAATTGATAAAGAATTAATGTCCAAGAACTGGGATAGAATTGTAAAAACCAGATCTAAAAAAGAGTCTGCAAGCGTTTACATAAAAACAAGCAGCGGAGATAAAATTACCGGACTGGTTGTTATTTCCCTTAACGGTAAAAAAGCTGCCTTTGTAAATATTGTCGGCGATATCAATCTTGAAACTATCGGCAAGCTGGGTTCAAAATTTGATATTCCTGCGCTCGACAATGTAACCGATAAAAGCAAGTAGCCGTCATAATGCCGGTTAAACTCCAAACTTAGGAGAAGGAAATGAAAAACAAAATATTTTTAGCTCTCATAACTTTTATGCTGATTACAACATTATCGGGATGCATCGGAGTTAATAGAAGTTTCAAGCACGTTAGAAGCAATTTATTTGAGAACTTGGATATGGATTATAACAGAGAGATAGAATTTTCAATTGGACCGGCGGGATTAATGCTTGCCGGAATGATTGTTCGCATGACCGACGTTGAGGAACCCATTGGAGAAATAATTTCTCAAATTTCCAGAGTTCAGGTGGGCGTTTACAAGAACGAATATACTCACTCCGGAAAATCCGATTTCGAAGCGTTAAAAAAACTAACGGACGAAATGATGGAAAACGGATGGAGATATATCGTAAGGACGATAGACGGAAATGAAATGGCGGCAGTTTTTATAAATGAGATTGAAGAGGATGACGAGGAAATCAGTCAATTGTTTGTAATTGCAATTAACGGCGAAGAACTAGTTCTTGCAGAAATTCACGGAGACTTGAACGATATTGTAGAAATTGCTCTCCGCTAGGGAGGCTTGAAATTCGAGATTGTTGAAAAAGATTAACCTAATTAAAAGGCTGTCTTTGAAAAATTATAGACAGCCTTTCCGCTAAAACCGAATCTAAACTTGAATATATTTTTCCACAGGCAGATTACAAATAGGACACTTTTCCTGCGGTTTTTTAAGTTCGATGTTTCCACAAACGGGGCATAAATATATTTCAACACCGTCTAAATCCTTTCCGTTTTTTACTGCTTCTAAAGCGAGTTTATACAACTCGGCATGAACCTTTTCTGCGGCAACGGCATAATTGAACATTCGCTTTGCTTTGTGATTTTCATCTTCAGCTTCTTGAAGCATTGGCGGATACATTTCTGTGTACTCATACGTTTCGCCGTCAATGGCAGTTTGCAAATTTTCTGCGGTAGATACAATCCCGTCCAGAGCAGCAAAATGTCCCTCTGCATGAATTCGCTCTGCTTCTGCAGTTGTTTTAAATAATATTGCAATATTCGTAAAACCGTCTTTTTCTGCCTTCTTTGCAAATGCACGATATTTTTGATTAGCCTGACTTTCGCCGGCAAACGCTTCTTTTAAATTGTCTTTTGTTGCCATAATAAACTCCCATAATGATGTAAATTCATAATGCAGATTTATAATCAGCGAACATGTTTATTCTAATAATGCCGAATAAAAATGTGCATTACGAAAGAATTAATATTCAGTTGAAGAAAAAGAAAAGCGCAGATAAAAAATCTGCGCCACAATGTTATTTCAACAGCATTAGTTTTTTAGTTTGCATAAAAGTATTTACTTTGCTTTCTGCGGTAATTCTATAAAAATAAACTCCGCTAGTTAATCCGCCTTCAACGGAAGCGGCATTAAATACTGCGGAATATGAACCAGGACTCAATTCCTCACTAACCAAAGTTTGAATTTCTCTTCCAAGCAGGTCATAAACTTTCATGGTTACAAAAGCGTTATCCGGAATCTGAAATTTAATAACAGTAGCCGGATTGAATGGATTCGGATAATTTTGGCTTAGAGTATAATTTGATGGCGTTGATTCTAAAAATTCCTGTTTAACTCCTGTCCTTAACCCGTCCGGAAATAAACCGCCGAGAGTATTATCTGTATTGTCATCGTCATCGATAAACCATTTTACCATACGCAAAAAATTCTCCGGCGGATTGTAAAACCATGCCGATAGATTTACTCGAAGTCCATCAAACGTCACCGTAGAATCAGGGAATTCAAAATCCAACCGTATGTCATTCATCATATCATCAAAAAATTGTGCGCCTGATTTCCATGATTCACCATCCATATTAAAATCATCCTGATGATCGGCAATTGCCATGATTAAATCGTTAAACAGACCTGATGTTTCGCTCATTTCAATAAAAGCCTGGTGTAAGTCCTCGCCCGCTCTATAGAATTGTTCTATTCCGTATTCTGTGGTTTTCATAAAATCCGGATTCGATGCTTCGAGAACAAGAATAAAATCCATCAGAGATTCGGCGTTGGAAAAATCGAGTTTGTTAGGATCTAAATCCATTTCAAACATTTCGCCCACTTCACTCCCCATTCCGTCCAGCACTTCCACAATTCCATTGCGAATATCTATCATCAGATTAACATAAGAGTTAATCATATATAGATGAGAATTAAAAATGTAATTCGGCGAAAAATCACTTTGTGCTCCGATTTGATACGGGGATTCAATCTCTTCGTTAGTTTTGATCAGAATAGTGAAAATTAAATTATCATCTTCCAGCGCGATATTGAAATGATGCTTAATGCTGTCTGTTGTCGCTGAATAATCGAAGCTGTCTTCTGTGTAACGGTCTTCTATATCTCTAAAATTTCCAGCTTCGAGATAAGTTATCAACTCTTCTAAATCAGCGGAGAATTTATCAAGCAGCAGATATGTTTTAGAAATCGCAACAGCCAAATGCGCTTCAGAATTTTCCGGATCCGGCAATTGTGTGAGATAATAATCTCTGTAATATCTCATTCGATTAAGAAATTCATCCTTGTCTACCGCGCCGTTAATAATCATATCTTCCATTAATGCATCAACCGCATCGCTTGGCAATCCGCTTGGAAATAAATTACCAAACGTATATTCATATCGGCTTTCAGGAGCAGTGCGGTAAAAATCGAGCAGAAGTTTATCCAAACCGGCGGGCAGATTTTCCAGAACTGCAATTGGGCGAATCGTTTTTCCCTCAACATCTAAATCGTACTCTTTGCCTGTAAGAAAAGCGTCAGCCTCAGTCAGAAAATCTCGGAAATTGGTTATAAATTCTGTGTCGATATTCAACGGTGAAAAAGGCTGAGCGGTTAAAAGTTTTTCAAATTCAACCGCTGCCAAATCGAAAGAGGCAACAGCATCCCTATATGAATCAATTACAGACGTAGTGCTGCCGCCGCCCAAATTCATTAGTGAATCTAGCTTAGATTGAGCATCGTCAATAGAATTTGCCGCATCTTCCAAATTCGCAATAAAATCATCTGCGTTGTTCAAACTGTTGCGCGTGATTGTAAATAATGAATCGTCTACATCAGCGCCCAATATCTTAATATTATATTGAAAATCGGCGGTGTAATCCATAACCGACTCAAGATTTTCTCCGGCAATCTGCATGTGATAATCGACGTCATCAAATAAGCCGACGGCAATTTCTCCTGCCGAATTAAAGTTGCTTGATAAATCTTCCAGCGTCCGTTCGACTCTGTCTCTTAAGTTCGAATACCTTGGATCAAGAAACAATTTCCGCAATTCAGTTAAAAGCTCGTTCAAATCCTCAGCCTTAATAGAAGCAAACTCATCCTGTATAATTACATCAAGCGAATCGAAATTACCTCCTAGAGATTCCAACACCGGCTCCATTTCTCCAGCGCGGTCTTCCCCGTCAATTTGAATCCACACAAGATTGATTACAGCCTTGCCAATATAGGCTTTCATCGTTGTAGAGTTATTAAATGGAGTCCTCAGAACAAAGTCGTACTCAGCTTCTTTTGCAATCAGATAATTCTCATACACATCGTCAACATCTGTGTGCAGAATTAAATCCGGCACTTGAGCAAGTAGAATGTTTGCAGTAAATATAAACTGCAGAACGAAAAATAATTTTAAGATTGATTTCATGGTCTCCCCACGTTTGTTATAAATTAATTTCTAATGACACGTTATGAACTGTGCCTCCGCTGATTTCTTTTTTTATTTTATCCTCACCCTTCTGATCCGAAATGATATTTCCCCTGCCTCTCTGTTCAAATACCGGAACGTACTGCGAAAAACTGTAAACCAGATATACGTTGGAATAAATATTTATTTCCGGTGATATACAAAGTTTATAGATGTTTCCAAAATAGTTATTTTTTTCGTCAAGAGAATAATCCTTTATTCCGAATTCAAGCTGAGCGTTTCCATTTATTTTTGCGCGTATATCTGTAGTCAGTACTCCCACATTAATTTCGTATCGAAACCTATTTGAAAGTTTATGTAAAAAATCGAGCTGAAAATTATTTGTTATAAATTCGGCAGTTATGTTTCCGGACATGCTGTGCCCGATTGGCAGAAAATTAAAACCAAGAACGGGCGTAAAAACAGCGCCATCCCCATCCCATTTATCAAACACCGTCATGTTAGATAATGTACATTGAATATTTTGATTGAAACTGTAATCCATTCCAAATCCAAAATTTATTCCTTCCCTGTTCAAGCTAATGCCGCCAAGATCTGTCATATCGAGATATATATCGCCCTTCTTTGTTGGATTTAATGGAGTAATGGGCAAGGAAGAAGTCGATTGACTAAATCCACCGAGCAGCCTCAATTGAACCTCAGAAAAATTTAATCGCGTAAAGAACTGAGTAGAATAATCTTCCGTTGAATAAGGCGCGAGCACATGTTTGCGCCCCTCTAGTTTTTTAGTTGTATTGTCGTATGAAAAAAGATAATCTTCCGTATCCTTTGAATAAGAAAGTTTAAGCCCTGCGCCGAATAATTTATTGAGTTCAAAAAAATATTCACCCGCGACGGAGTACTTCTCGAATTCGGAGGACAAATCAATATTATTCCCGAAAGTAGGCAGAAGCAGGTCATAAAAATACTTGTTTAACCTGGCGTCGGTTGTGTTATGAGGAAATTGAAGAATAGAAAAACCGTTTTTGTTGTCAGCAAATCCGTACGCGGCGGCAATCCCAAATTTATTTTTACCGAAAACCGTTCCCAACGATCCCTCAAAAAAATAATCAGAAATAACAAAATCATTAATTTTAAAATCACCGCTGCCAGTTTTCTGTTTCAATGCAAAGAATTGATTGCCTGCGCTAAAAGCCGCACGAAAATTTTTGCCCAACAAATTAAACAGAGAAGCAAACTGAGCAGAATAACCATACTGTTGAACGGAAAATAAAAGATCCCCGGCATTAAACTCTTTATAAATATTTTCAAAGTTATAGCCAAAATTAAGAAGAGCTGAGGAATCATCTGCGGTAAAAGAAGGGTGCTCATTGCTTGCAAACTTGCCGGATAAAAACGCCGCACCGGACAAATTAAACAAGTTATTAACGGAATTTTCAATAAAATTTGATTGCGCCAAAACGCTGATCTGCCAAAAGAGAATGAGGAATATTATTTTACTTTCCATTCTATCCACGCCGCCACCTGCAACATGACTATCTTAATTAAATTAAATCTACACCGTAATTATGAGATTGTAATCTTGCCCACACAAAAGTCAACAATATTTTCGATTAATGAAATAGAATTATCCATCGTCAATGAAAAATTTTTCGAATTGTGATAGGAGTCAATTTCCACAAAACAGAATAGTTATAGCCCCAAATGAGCTTTCCTTTATAATATAGCATCGGTTTTGCTATATTTACACCCAATATTTTTAAGCGCAAAATTTTGTTGCAAATAATAAAATCGTAGCATAATTATAATTATTGAGAAGCAAATGTCCGTAAAAAGTATGAACGATATTGCTAAAGTGTATAACCCAAAAGAAGCCGAAAAAAAGTGGTACAAGTATTGGGAAGAAAATGGAATTTTTCACTCAGAACCAGACGACAGCAAAGAATCTTATACAATCGTTATTCCTCCTCCAAATGTAACCGGAATGCTTCATCTGGGTCATATTCTTAACAACGCACTGCAGGATATTTTTATACGATACAAAAGAATGAAAGGCTTTAACACTTGCTGGATTCCCGGAACCGACCACGCCTCAATCGCCACCGAGGCAAAAGTTATAAAAGCACTTAAAGACAAGGGAATTGATAAATATGAAATCGGGCGCGAAGAATTTTTAAAGCACTGCATGGAGTGGACAGAAAATTACGGCGGCATAATTATTAGCCAGCTTAGAAAATTGGGCGTAAGCTGTGATTGGGAACGTCTCCGTTTTACTATGGACGACCACTACTATAAAAAAGTAATTGAAGCTTTTGTGGCTCTTTACAATGAGGGACTAATTTACCGCGGGTACAGAATGGTTAACTGGTGCCCCGCATCAAAATCTGCCATAAGCGATGAAGAAGTTATTTACAGAGAACAGAACGGAAAACTCTGGCATATCAAATATCCTGTTAAAGACTCTCATGAGTTTTTGATAGTTGCCACAACGAGACCCGAAACAATGCTCGGCGATACGGGCGTTGCGGTTAATCCAAACGATGATAGATACAAACAGCTTATAGGTAAAAAAGTTATACTTCCAATTTCCGGCAGAGAAATACCGATCTTTGACGATGAATACGTTGATATGGAATTTGGCACAGGCGCGGTTAAAGTTACTCCCGCGCACGACGTGAATGATTACGAAATGGCGAAGCGCCACAATCTTGAAATGATAAATATTTTCAACGAGGATGCATCGTTAAACGGCAATGTTCCCCATGAATTTATTGGACTCGATAGATTTGACGCTCGGGAAAAAGTGGTTGAAAGACTAACAGAATTCGGCGAACTGGTAAAAGCCGAAGACTATGTAAATAAAGTTGGCTACTCCGATAGAGGCGGCGTTCCGATTGAGCCTTATCTTTCCGAGCAATGGTTTATGAAAATGGATGATCTCGCCAAACCTGCTTTGAAAGTTGTTCGGGAAGGAAAGGTAAATTTTCATCCTCACCACTGGATTAAAACTTACGAGCACTGGCTTGAAAATATAAAAGACTGGTGTATTTCGAGACAACTTTGGTGGGGGCATAGAATTCCCGTTTGGTATTGCGTCGGAGACGACCACTGTAACCTCGAATGCAAAAACCCGATAGTCTCGGTTGAACCGCCGGAGAAGTGTCCGTACTGCGGCTCAAAAAATCTGAAGCAAGACGAAGACGTTCTCGATACATGGGCTTCGAGCTGGCTTTGGGCGCAGGATGTTTTCACAAATGATAAAGACCAATCATATTACTATCCAACGGACTTGCTGGTTACCGGACCCGATATAATTTTCTTTTGGGTTGCTAGAATGATTATGTCCGGAATGAAATTCATGAAAGACATTCCATTTAAAGACGTTTACTTCACGAGTATCATCCGCGACGAAAAAGGAAGAAAGATGAGCAAGTCTCTCGGCAATTCTCCCGATCCTCTCGATGTGATTGAAGAATACGGTGCCGATGCGCTGAGATTCACAGTAAATTATCTCGCGCCGATGGGACAGGATGTTTTGTTCAGCGTTGAGAAGTGCGATCTCGGCAGAAACTTTGCGAATAAAATTTGGAACGCGGCAAGATTTTTAATGATGAATGCGCAAAACATTGCATTAGACGAAGCCCCTGAAGACAAGCATATTGATTTTACGGACAAATGGATTTTGTCCAGATTTAACAATACCGTCAACGATCTCGATTCCGCGTTGGATAAGTTTGACGCAAACGGCGCAACCAAAATTTTGTACTCGTTTATTTGGAACGACTACTGCGATTGGTACATTGAGCTTTCTAAAAACAGGATGTATTCTGATAATATTGAAATAAAAACAGCAGTGTTAACTCGCTCAATAAAACTATTCGAAAATATGTTGAAGCTGCTTCATCCATTTATGCCTTTCATCACGGAAGAAATCTGGCAGATGCTTGACGAAAGAAAAAACGGCGAATCTATTTCAACAACGAAGTTTCCAAAATTTGATGAATCCTTGGTAAACGTTGATGCAGAAAAGGAAATTGAGTTCGTACAAAACGTTATCACTGCAATTAGAAATATCCGCGGTGAGATGAATATTCCACCGTCAAAATTCATTTCTGCTAGTTTAAAAACTGCCTCGCTTACGGAAAACCAAGCGGCTTATATTAAAATGATTGCAAAGGTTAGCGACTTAAATTTTGGAGCCGATCTCAAAAAACCTTCGGCAAGCGCATCCAATGTTTTTAAGGGCTGCGAAGTGTATATCCCGCTTGAAGGACTGATAGATTTAGAAATTGAAAAAAACAGACTCGAAAAGGAAATCTCCCGTTTGGGCGGATTGCTTGCAGGCGTAAATAAAAAACTTGCAAACGAAAATTTTGTAAGAAATGCTCCAGCCGATGTCATCGAGAGAGAAAAAGCGAAACAGAACGATTGGCATACATCAATTGATAAGCTAAACGGAATATTGAGGGACTTGAATAACTAGCAGCACATTTACTGCTTTTATGGTTTTCTATTTTGGTCGGTTGTTTAATAAACTCCCATCTCGTTATAAACAACTAAGGTTCAACACCAAGAATTAAGAGAGGAACTGGAGGACTATTTCGACCTTGGCGCATTACATTATAAACTTCTCCTTCAAAGTAAGCAACACCGGACGACATTTGAGATTGCATGTTTTTTGTAGTAAGCACCTCTATTCCTAAATTGATTTTCCCGCCAGAATAAAACAGCATGTGCTTAACAAATAAATCATATGCAACGAAAGAGTATTTCCCGAATTGAACTTCAACCGCAATTTTCATTTATTATTTCCGTTGAATTCAAGACTTAGTGCATAATTTCACAAATACAGTGACGTATAAAATAATGGCTAAATGTATTAGCTCTGTCAATAAGTTAACAAAAGTATAATAACTAATCTAGGGTATTTACTTCCTGCCACTAATAGAATATGGCACAATTAAA
>JAHJTX010000083.1 GCA_018829545.1 Bacteroidota bacterium
AAATCCAATTAACAATTATTTCAGCCAATTTAATTCTCCGTTCGGGAAAACTGTGCCCGCCTTCCAGAATATGATGTTCAACATCAACCCCGGCAGCAGAATATGATTGAATTAATGGCGCATGATGAATTTCAACTTGAGCGACGCCGTCATACTTCGCCCCGATTAAAAGAACTTTTTTATTAGATAGTTCCTTTCCTATCTCGCAAAGGTCCCATTCATTTCTATTTTCAATCATCTCGCTGAATAAATCATCCGGCGTGGTTCCGTTCAATAAATCGGTTCCGTTTTCTAATCCCTCGAGAAGCATACTCTTCAACTCGGGATTTTTATAAACATACTTTGCCGCTAAACCAAAATTAAAACCTGCTAATGAGGCAACGCATAAAATCTCTGAATTTTTTGATGCGGTTATCAGAGAAAGAAAACCGCCCATGCTATGTCCAATTAAAGCAATTTTTTTAGAGTCTACTCGATAATTATCTTTTGCAAATTCCGTTTTCAAAAATTTAACCGCACTTACAACATCCTGCAGGCTATTCTTAAAAGAAAATTTCCCGCCGCTTCCCCACGAACCGGTGTAATGAAAAATTAAGACGTTAAAACCAGCTCGTCGCAAGGAGTGGGCAACATCAAAATTATTTTCATTTCCCGGAAAGCCGTGAAGAAAAATTACAGCGGGCTTTAATTCCGCTCCTTGTGCAATCAAAATTGAACCAATTAATTTTTCTCCATTGCTCTTAAAAATCACGGGAAGCATTGAGTCGGGATAATCATGATTTCTTTCGGGTATATCTTGGATGACAGGATTGAATATCACACAGCACCTTAATTTTTGTTTTTGGGTTGCAATATATAATTCTAAAACTGCAAATAAAATCAAAAGTTGAGTCCACTCTGAAAAGTCATATTGTTATTAACCCCACGTTTTAACGTGGGGATAACAAGCTAAAAACAAACTTTCCCAAACGGGTTTTAACCCGTTTGGGGTTTTTCGGAGTGGACTCAAAGTTCAAATGCACACTGCGATTTTAAAATGCGTTAATTTAGACTGATTTTTAATGCATGCGTTTTTTCCATAAAAGCGCAAATTTGAATTGGAGTATGCTTTTCATATTTTTGCAATTCATTTTATAACAAAGACATAATATCATGAGATTAAGCAGCGCATTTGTTCCTACATTAAAAGAAGTTCCGTCGGATGCAGTAATACCAAGTCACATACTAATGCTACGCAGCGGAATGATACGCATGGTGGGAGCGGGAATTTATTCTTTCCTGCCGTTAGGTTATAAAGTAATACAAATCATCAGCGAAATAATCCGAGAAGAAATGAACGCAATCGGCGGACAGGAATTCCATCTGCCTGCATTGAATCCCAGAGAATTGTGGGAAGCAACAAATAGAGTAGAAGCATTTGGCGATACTATGTTTCATATCAAAAATAGAGATTATGTTTTAGCTCCAACGCACGAAGAAATTATGACTTTTCACGCAAAGGGTGTTGTAAAATCGTACAAGGATATGCCGCAAATATGGTATCAAATTCAAACTAAATTTAGGAATGAAGCAAGACCACGCGGCGGTGTGATTAGAGGACGCCAGTTTTTAATGAAGGACGCATATTCGTTCGATACTACGTGGGAAAATCTTGATGCAGCTTACGACCTACACGACAAAGCTTACAGAAATATTTTTGACAGATGCGGATTAAAATATTTTGTCGTTGGCGCTTCGAGCGGCGCTATGGGCGGATCAAAGTCAGAAGAATTTATGGTAAGATCCGATGCGGGCGAAGATACCGTCGCTCACTGTGAAAGCTGCGGATACGCCGCCAATATTGAGGTTGCCCAGTCAGTAACTTCACGCGCAGAAAGAAAATCTGAAAGCAAGGATATTTATAATATCTCAACTCCCAACGTAAAATCCATCGACGAGCTTTGCGAGTTCTTAAAAATTAATGAAAGAGAAACCGCCAAATCGCGGGTGTACATTCACAACGGCGCTCCGGTTTTAATACTAATGTCCGGAAACGACGAAGTTAATGAAACCAAACTTGGAGCAATTTTAAGCGGAAACATTAGACCAGCTCATCCTGAAGAATTAAAAGAAATTACAGGAGCTGATGCCGGCTCAATCGGACCGATTGGATTAAAGGGAAGAATTATTGCTGATAATAGAATTAAAAGCGCAAACAATCTTTACAGCGGAGCTAATAAAAATGATTTTCACATTGGCGGGATTGACTTTGATAGAGATGTAAAAAATATTGAGTACTTTGACTTAAGGATTATTCAATCCGGCGAGAATTGCGCAAGATGCGTCGCGACTATCGATGTATTCAAAGCAATTGAGTTAGGGCATATATTTAAGCTTGGCACAAAATACGCAGAAGGATTAGGAGCAAATTTTGTTGATGAAAACGGCGAAGAGCATCCAATAATTATGGGAAGTTATGGAATTGGAGTAGATCGTGTGATGGCTTGCTACATTGAGCAGAATTTTGACGAGCGCGGTATTATTTGGAAGAAACCTTTAGCTCCGTTTGATATTCATCTAATCGGCTTAAATATGAAAAAGGAAAGTATTGTTGAAACGTGTAATGATCTTTACTTAGAACTGCAAGAGAATGGATATTCGGTAATTCTTGACGACAGAACCGACGCCTCGGCTGGGTTCAAATTTAACGACGCAGATTTATTAGGAATGCCGATACAGATAGTTGTTGGTGAGAAAAACTTAAATCAAGGCAAGATTGAAATCAAGCTTCGAAGCACAAACGAAAAGCAAATTGTTGAATTGAATCATCTTTTTGAAAAACTAAAAGAATTGAAATAAGAATTTAATTATTTGGTTTCTTAGAACTATCAAAAAAAAAGTATGAAATCAATTTTATACATTGTTTCCACTCCGATTGGAAATTATGACGACATTACCTTGAGAGCGTTAAAAGTTCTAAGGGATGTTGATTTTATTATCTGCGAAGAATTCAAACCTGCAAGAAGATTACTCTCAGAATACTCGATAGAAAAAGAACTCTTCTCGATTAACGAACACAACGAAAAAGAAGAGGCGCCTCAGATCGTAGAGAAATTATTATCCGGCAATTGTGCGGCATTAATTTCTGATGGCGGAACTCCGTTATTTTCTGATCCCGGACATTATCTTGTTCAAATGTGTATTGCAAGCGGGATAAAAATCATTCCTATTCCTGGCGCTAATTCACTACTCCCTGCGTTAGTTTGTTCCGGGCTAGACACGGAAAAATTTTATTACTACGGCTGGCTCTCACC
>JAHJTX010000084.1 GCA_018829545.1 Bacteroidota bacterium
CAGGAAGAACGTGGGATGTTTCCAGGTTGAAATTGTCAAACGGTCCGTACATGTTTGTGGGCATTATGGAGAAAAAGTTTGAGCCGTATTGTTTGTAGTAATTCTCGCAGAGTTTAATTCCGGCTATTTTTGCGATAGCGTAGGGTTCGTTGGTGTATTCTAAATAGTCCGAAAGTAAGTATTCTTCTTTTAAGGGCTGGGGCGCTAGTTTAGGATATATGCAAGAACTGCCTAAGAAGAGTAATTTCTCTGCCCCGTATCTATAAGCTGCATGGATTATGTTCGCTTCTATCATCAAATTTTCGTAAAGGAATTCTGCGCGGTAGGTATTGTTGGCGAGTATTCCACCTACTTTTGCCGCAGCTACAATCACTTGTTCGGGTTTTTCTGATGCGAAAAAATCGTCAACTTCTTTTTGATTTGTTAGATCGAATCCGGGGAAGTCGCGGATAATAATGTTTGTGTAGCCTTCGGCATGATACTTTCTTGTGATTGCAGAGCCGACCATGCCGGTGTGACCGGCGATGTATGTTTTTTCATATTAAATTCTAAATTGATGAAAAAGAATTAAGTAGCAAGAATTAAGGAAAAAAAATTAAAAATTAAAAATTGTTGAAAAAGAATTAAGAAGCAAGGATTAAGAAGAATGAATTAAAAATTCTTTTTGGGCGTAATTGAGGAAATAAAAAGAATTTTCAATTCCCCCTTTTCTTTTTTATGGGTTCGTTCAACTTTGGGAAGGTTGAAGTCGGGTTTATCCATAGCAATTTTTACTTTGGCACTATTCCCAAATTCTCTTTTTATTTCAGCTTCTTCATATTTGCTTGAGGCATGCCATGTAGTATTGTCTAAATCAAAAGATTTTGAAAACTATGCCTAAATTCACTTTATTCCAAATAACCTGTTAATTACGCCAAAGAGCGTTACACCGGTAAGCGTAATATGTATTCTCTAAAAAAAAGGATCAGTGTAATTATAATGATTACCAATTTTTTCGATGGTGTTACTTTCAATTAAGCCATAAAGAGCTTTTTGAGTAGTTGAAGGAGCTGACAAACCTATGGGATATGAAGTTAATATATAGAATTTGCTAAAAACTAGTTAACAACAGGTAGTTCTTCACAATTGGATAATATTATTTCACTGAATCCGCTTTCAGAATTATCTGTAAAAATATGCGGTTCTATCCTACTATCAATTTCTTTTGCTAACTTGTTTAGATTTACCAATAAATTGTAATAATCTAAATTGTCATTATAATCATTAACAAAAAAAGCAATATCAATATCGCTCTCCAATCTTGTATTTCCTTTCACATAAGAACCAAACATAACAGCTCGGTAGAAGATAAAAAACTGTTTTGCTCTATTTGAAAATTCAATAGCTTTATTTATAGCTTCTGCTTTATCCATTTTTGGAATTCCTTCGTTTGGTACAATAGTTCGCTCAACATTTCTTTAGTTAAAGACTTTGATATTTTTTCTCTGTATTCCGGATATCTTGTTTCTAAATTTAACGGATTCAATTGGTAAAGTAAATTTTCTTTTGTTTCATCAATCTCATCAAAAAGTCGCGTAACTTCAGCTAAATAAACTAAATTATGTGTTTTAGGGGGAAAAGAATCCATTTTAAGTTGATAATATGCTTTTAATATTTTCTCAATAGATTGCTGCAATAAATATCCCGCAAACAAGATCTTATTTTTCTCAAATAAAATTTCGGCAGTTTCCAAATCATCATCTGATATTTCAACCCAGTATTTTATTTTTTTATCATGCATAGCATTCCCATTAAACATAATAAAGTAATAAGTGTGAGTTTATTTTCCAAAATATTTGTATTCCGTTTTTGTTAAAAAACAACTTCCCGCCTTGGCTCTACAACAAGCTTCGGTGGACAGGCGACGATACAGTCACTATATATACTTTGTTACTGATTGTTCAGGGACCTCATTAGATAAAATAATATTCAGTAATTCACGTAATACCAGAAACTTATTCAATAATGGTATTTCATTTTAGTTATTCAGAGGTTTCAAAAAAATTATAAAAAATATTAATGTTATTACTCAACAAATTGTTGCTCTTAATAAAACTGATGTAATCGAAACAACCCTTAATGAAGTCATTAAATTCTTTAATGTCATCACCAATCAGCTTCTCAATTTTGTCAACAAAACTCTTCTGCTGGTCAAGTTTAAAGTGCCATCCGGCTCCAAATTCTTCCAGCTTATCCCATGGCGTCTGATCCGAACAAAGCACCGGCGTACCGTAATAGAGAGACTCATAAATAACATGTCCAAAATTTTCACCGAGTGTCGGGAAGAAAAAGAGATCGTAGTTTGGGTAAACGGTGTGTATCTTATCGTTTGGTATAACGCCTTTATAAGTAATTCTGTCTTTAATTCTATCGGAAATACTGTTCAGGCATTTCCGCCAATACTTTTCGTCTTTAACCGGTCCGTAAATATCAAGTGTAAAATCACCTTCAACTTTGTTGAGTGTATCAATCACAAATAACAAATTCTTCTTTGGGGTAATTGAGGAAATAAAAAGAATTTTTAATTTCCCCTTTTCTTTTTTATGAGTTCTTTCAACTTTGGGGAGATTGAAGTCAGGTATATCCATTGCAATCTTAACTTTGGTAACATTTCCAAACTCTCTCTTAATTTCTGCTTCTTCGTATTTGCTGGAGGCATGCCAGGTTATGGTTTTATATAGTCTTAGTACCTTAGTAAAAGTTAGAAACAACCCTTTCTTAAAAGGCTTTATGGATAATGCCCCTTCCATCAATTCACCGCGCGGGGCAAGTAAAATTGGTTTTTGAGGTATAAGTTTAAGTTTCCAAAGAAGTACAACCTTCACTGAAAAATTAAAATCGAATAAACTGTTTAGATAATATTGGTCAAATTCAGTATTGTTAATAACTGTTCTTAGTGATTGGGGATTAGTTAACTTGTTCTTAGTGCTTTGTGCTTGGTTGCGAGTAAAAAGAAAACTTTTATGCTTGGATAAATAATAGATTTTGCATTTTTCTGCATCGTTCCACTGGTTAATATTTATTCCTTCATATGGTTTGCTATCTAAGCTATCGCGGTCTCTTGTAATTATTTTAAAATTATAATCCTTCCCAAGTAAATCCAACATATTAGATATTGTTCTTACCGGTCCGCCGGATTTGTAGCCGGGCAAATAGTAGCCGATGAAGGTTAGTATTACTTTTTTCTTATGCAATTATGTAGGTTAAGATTAAACTCACTTTAGATGAATTTACATTGAAATGAGAAGTCAGAATTCAGAAGACTGAAGACGGAAAACAGACGTTGGAAAAATGGTTAGAATGTTTTCCAATTAGTAATCATTCTATGAATTTTTGCATTTAATGAATCGTATCTACCATCAAATTTTTCAAAAATCACATGGTCTATGTATTTGAAATCACGTGAGAATTCCAACCAGCCTCTAGTTTCATCTGAAGAACCAATGGAGTCAATTAAATGCCTGATAAAGATGTTCTCATACTTTCTTTTTGCAAATCCTTCTCTAATATTTATTGGCACCGACCGTGATGATCTTCTAATTTGATCAATAAGCGAATATTTTTCTTCTTTGGGGAATATAATTGTAATCTCATGAATTTCTAAAGCCAGTTTATATGATTCATTATATATTTCTAAATCTTTAATACTTTTAATCAAATTCTCTGACCTCTGATTTCAGTCTTCTGTTTTCCAATTACACTTATTTCATAGCACATCATAACAATAAAAAAAATAAACAATTGAAAACTGCCTACCCCAACCCACCAGGCTTCGAATTGGGAGTGGAAGAGGATGCCAAGTAAAAAGGCAAATCCCAGTGGAATAAGCTTCGCATTCCCCCCATGTTGATGGAAGGGCAGGCACGGGACAAGTGGCGGGTAAACCGGCGGGCAAGCAGTAATCAGTAATCAGTGATCAGTAGTCAGTAAAAATAAATTAAAAAGGATTAAGAAACCATTACGCGCAGAAGGAATATCCTAAGGAACAATTACAAATTAAAAATTAAAAATTAAAAAAAACAGAAACTGTGAGCAGTAAAGAGCAGTCAGCAGTCAGTAAAAATAAAGGAAAAAGGAATACTTCGACAAGCTCAGTACAAAGCACTTCGATACTTCGCCAAGCGTTCGACTGAGCTCATGCCAAAGTCTCAGTGCAGCGTAATCATAATTAGGGTGAAATTAATCAGTTTTTATTTAAAGTGAAATACCCGCCAGTTTTATTGCTTCCCTTATAAATAATCTCATTGTCATCTCTTAATTTTTTAATCCATTTTTCAACTGTATGTTTTGGAGTTTCCAAAATTTCAGCTAATTCGTTTGTTCTTTTGCCTGGGCTCTCAAAAATTAACTTTAATAAAATTTCTTCGTTCCCTTTTACTCCCCCTTTTACTCTATTAAAAATAACGGTATAAAAAGAATCAAATTCAAATAATTTTTTAATATTGTAATTTTATTTTCAAATTCACTGATTATTTACCCACCGTGTTGTTGGGTGGGCTGGTTACTTATTCTTTAGTTTTATACAAAGCTGCCTAATACTTTATCAAATCTTCTTCATTTCTTTGAAAAATCAATCGGATAATTTACGATTGACAATTTTGAAGTTTATTATACCGCAACAGGTTGTAAGGTATAGATTTTTGCAAGGCACTTGGCTTTCTCTAAATCTTTAGCTCGGAGAGCTTCTCTAACTTCATCTAATTTATAAGCATCTTCAAGCGACAAATAAGGAGACCATCCTTCATCTGTTTCAAGAAGTTCGATACTTACCTCAGCTAGATAATTCCCTTCACGAACATTTTTTAATTGTTTTCGTTTTCTCATTTTTTCCTCCTAGTAAAATCTTCAGTCCAATGTTCGGTAACCGGTCTATAAGCTGTTACTAAAACTGCCGGGGAATTAAAATTTTTGGAAATTCCCCAAACCACATGAATTGGTTCTCCATTCTTATCATTTTGCAAAACAAGAATACAAGGACCTTTAGCATAATCAAGATATTCTTTTATAACAACAGCTTTATCAATTGTTCCAATTATATCTTTTACAAATATATTGTCGTTCCTCAATTCATCATATCCATGAGCTGATATCAGAATTTCACCGTTGTTAATGAGCTTAGCAATACTGTTTAATAATTTACTCATAATAAATAGGTCGTATCAAAAAAGTATAAACGTTCGTCTTCCAAACATTGAGGATAATTATTACAAATTCTAAATTCTAAATCCGCCAAAAGAAAGGCGGACAAGTGAAAAATTAAAAAGGCAACGACTGTAAACCGTGACGAGTAATCAGTAAAGAGTGGTCAGTAGTCAGTAAACAGTAAACAGTAAACAGTAAACAGTAAACAGTAAACAGTAAACAGTAAACAGTAAAAATAAACAAAGGAGTAAGGAGAACAAATTAAAAATTAAAAA
>JAHJTX010000085.1 GCA_018829545.1 Bacteroidota bacterium
AAAGCAGCCGTCAAAAGTTATAGTTAGGACTAAAGATGGAAAAGAATTTTCCGAATATCTCGAATATCCAAAAGGTGATCCTCGCGAACCTATGACGGAAACAGATCTTGACAATAAATTCAGTGGTTTAGCCGAGGGATTACTCTCAGCCCCACGCAAAAAAGAAGTTAAAGAGATGATATTTAATTGTGAAGAGTTGAATTCAAGGGAATTCATGAATAAATTGATTGCATAATATAGAATATTGAAATCGGAAGGCAGTAGTCGACAATTCTGATTACTTACTACTGTCTACTGACTTCTTTTTTACACATAAATATTTTGAAAAGTAATTTTGGGTTTCTAATGAAATCAAACACACATTCAATAGCGGGTAAACGAGGAGAAAGCGTTCGCTCGGACTGTTACGTGGAAATACAGCTAAAGAATACCGGTGGAATTGAACTAAGCGTAAAAAGCAAGGTTCAGGTTATGTACGGGAATTCAATTAAGAATCATGTTTTGCTCATGTCAGATTTTTTCGGAATTAAAAACGCTTCAATTTTAATCGAGGATTCAGGCGCGTTGCTACCAACACTTTCCGCAAGATATGAATTGGCTGTAAAAAGATTATTTCCGGAAATGGAAAAAGAATTCCTCCCAGAAATCGGTAAAAGTAAAAAGCAGAAAACGGCAAAAGAGCGTCTACGAAGGAGCAGATTATATTTACCCGGAAATGAACCAAAATTCTTCCCGAATGCGGGCTTGCATAAGCCGGATGCTGTAATTTTGGATTTAGAAGACAGCGTTGCTCCCACAGAAAAGGATGCCGCTCAGCTATTAGTCAGAAATACTTTAAGAGCGACAGACTTTTATGGCTGCGAAATAATGGTTCGTATTAATCAACTTCCGCAAGGATTGGCTGACCTAAAATACGTAATCCCTCACGGCGTTCATGTGGTGCTAATTCCAAAATGTGAGGGGGCGGAGCAAATAAAGCTAATTGAAAATGAAGTGAATAGACTTAAAGCAGAACATAATATTAAAGAAGAGGTCTTCTTTATGCCTATAATAGAATCGGCGAAAGGAGTTCTTAATTCTTTTGAAATCGCGACTGCCTCTAACAATAATTGTTCTTTAGCAATAGGTCTTGAAGATTATACTGCGGATATTGGCACTCAAAGAACTAATGAAGGAACGGAAAGTTTCTTTGCACGGAGCATGGTAGTCAACGCTGCAAAAGCGGCTGGAATTCAAGCTATTGATACAGTATTTTCTGATGTTGCCGATATGGAGGCATTGAGAGATAGTGTAACACAAGCAAAGAATCTTGGTTTTGAAGGTAAGGGGTGCATTCATCCTCGCCAAATTCAAGTCATTCACGATGCGTTTGCTCCCACTAAAAACGAGATTGAAAAAGCTCAAAAAATAGTTCTGGCATTCGAAGAAGCACAATCAAAAGGGTTAGGCGTTGTCTCTCTCGGCAGTAAAATGATAGATGCTCCTGTAGTTAAAAGAGCACAGAATGTAATTAAGTTAGCATTGTTAACTAATTTAATTACAACAAGTTGGCGTGATGAATTAAACAAATAACAAGTTCTCTTGAAAGCAAAATATGAGTATAAAATGAAATTGCAAAAAAATGTTTTAGGCAGATTAGTGCCGGCTCAGATAAATGGCGAAAAGCAGATTCCCTATTTGGGAATTGGTAAATTTAAACCCACCGGAAATAAAGCTCGTTCTCCTATAAAATCGTGCTCCGATTATCCATCTGATGGAAATAAAGTTGTAAAGAATTTAAGGGAAGCGCTTAAAAAAGCAGGCTTAAAGGATGGAATGACGATATCAACTCATCATCATCTTAGGAACGGAGACGTATTAACAAATTTACTGTTTGACACAATTAAATCAATGGGCATTAAAAATATTAGATGGTTCCCAAGCGCTTCATTTCCCTGTCACTCTCACTTAATTCAATATTTGGAAGATGGGACAATACACCATATTGAAGGCAGTATGAACGGTCCATTGGGTAAATTCACATCGCTCGGAAAGATGAAAGGAATTGGCGTTTTACGTTCTCATGGCGGAAGATATCAATCGATTCAGGACGGAGAAGTTCACATTGATATCGCAGTTATTGCTGCTCCGACCGCAGATCCTTTTGGAAATGCCACCGGAGATAGAGGACCCTCAGCTTGTGGATTGATCGGTTTTGCTCTTGCGGATTCTGAATATGCTGATAATGTGATTGTGGCAACCGACAATTTAATTCCATTCCCCTGCTATCCTTGGCAGATTCAAGGGAATAATGTGGATTACGTTGTGCAAGTTGATTCATTGGGTGATCCATCAAAAATTGTTTCGGGCACTACTCAAGTAACAAAAAGTCCAGACCGTTTGTTGATCGCCGAGTATGTTGCTCAGTTTCTTGAGCTAACCGGAATAATGAAGGATGGATTCTCATTTCAAGCGGGAGCAGGCGGTACCAACCTTGCATTTGCGATTTTCCTAAAAGACAAAATGAAACAGAAAGGGATCAAAGCGAGATTTATTCGCGGCGGGAGCACAAAATATCTTGTTGAAATGCTAGAAGAAGGATTAACTGATTACATTCTTGACGGTCAAACATTCGATTTGGAAGGCGTTCGCTCCATGCGTGAAAACCCAAATCACGTTAATACGAGTCCGTTTACAAGTTACAATTATCACGGAAAGGGAAATTTTTCTTCAATTGTGGATGCAACCGTTTTGGGAGCAACAGAAGTTGATCTAAATTTTAACGCAAACGTCGTAACCCATTCTGATGGATATTTACTGCATGGCATTGGCGGTTGGCAGAATTGTTTATTCGCTAAATGCACTATTTTAGCTATTCCTTCCTTCAGAGATAGAATTCCGGTTATTCTTGATGAAGTAACAACTTTATGTGGACCCGGAGAATTGATTGATGTTATTGTTACGGAAAGAGGAATTGCTATTAATCCTCTCAGAAAAGATTTGCTGAAATCCGTTAAAGGCACTACGCTTCCAATCCGTTCTATCAAAGAAATTTACGATGAAGTAAATGAAATCTGCGGCGGTGTTCCAGCAAAACCCAAGGTTGACAAAAATAATGTTGTTGCCGTTGTTAAATGGGTTGATGGAACCGTGTTGGATTCGGTTTTTGAGGTAATCCCGTAGAAAGATATTTCTAATTCAGTTCAAAGAATTAAAACCCACGACACTCAGTCGTGGGTCATTTACAAATTTTAGTAAATGATAAAATCACTCTTCCAGTGTTGATAGATTTCCTGGATCAACTCCGAGCTCTTTTGCCTTCAATACACGCCGCATAATTTTTCCGCTTCGAGTTTTTGGAAGCGATTCTACGAACTCGATTTTCTCCGGCTTTGCAATGGGTCCAACTTCGTGTCCAACATGTAGGCGCAATTCATCCTTCAGCTCTTCGGATGGTTGACTGCCCGCTTTTAATATTACATAGGCATAAATAGCATTCCCTTTAATTTCGTGCGGTAATCCGATTGCTGCAGCTTCAGCCACCGAAACATGACTCACCAAAGCGCTTTCAATTTCAGCAGTTCCGAGTCTATAACCGGATACCTTAATTACATCATCCACACGACCGATAACCCAAAAATAGCCATCTTCATCTCGTCTCGCGCTGTCTCCTGTCAAATACATGCCCGGATATTTACTCCAATATTGCTCAACATACCTATCGTCATCTCCATAGATTGTACGAATCATCGCCGGCCAAGGAGTTTTGATGACTAAAAATCCCTCCTCATTGTCGGCAACTGGAGTACCGTTTTCGTCAAGAATATCCATTTCAATTCCCGGAAAAGGTTTTGTGCCCGATCCAGGTTTAAGAGGTACCGATGGCATAGGAGTTATCATAAACATCCCTGTTTCGGTTTGCCACCAGGTGTCCATAATCGGACATTTTTCTTTTCCCACAACTTTGTAGTACCACTTCCACGCTTCCGGATTGATTGGTTCGCCAACAGAGCCAAGTAGACGTAACGAAGAAAGATCGTGGCGGTTTACCCAGGCATCGCCGAAACGCATTAATCCTCTTATCGCGGTGGGAGCTGTATAGAGAATATTCAATCCATATTTTTCAATCATTTGCCACCATCTATTCGGATATGGATGAGTCGGAGCTCCTTCGTACATGAATGATGTTGCGCCGTTTAAGAGAGGTCCATAAACGATGTAACTGTGTCCCGTAATCCAGCCCGGATCGGCAGCACACCAGAAACGATCCTCTTCATGAATATCGAATACATATTTTAGTGTTGTATACGTACCCACCATATATCCGCCATGAGTATGGAGAATAGCTTTAGGTTTACCCGTAGTGCCTGATGTATAAAGCAGGAAAAGAGGATCTTCGGCATCCATAACTTCAACGGTATAATCCTGATTAGCGATGGGCAGCGCCATAAGTTCATGAAGCCACATATCACGACCAACTTCCATATTGATTTCTTGCCCGGTTCGCTTAACAACTAAAACATGCTCAATTCCTCCGGCGCGCTTCAAGGCTTCATCGGCAATTTCTTTTAATGGTACAATTTTTCCGCGTTGATATGCCCCGTCGGAAACTATTAACACTTTAGACTGGCTGTCTTCAATTCTTTCATGTAAAGCTTCAACGGAAAATCCGCCATAGACAACAGAGTGAACCGCGCCGATTCTCGCGCAGGCTAGCATCGCCATTACGATTTCCGGAGTTCGTCCCATGTATATAGTCACTCTGTCCCCTTTTTTAACACCCATACTACGAAGCACATTGGCGAATTTACAAGTTTCACGATGAAGAGAATAATACGACATTGCACGAAACTCGCCATTCTCTCCTTCCCAAAGAAGCGCGAGTTTGTTTCGCCTATGAGTCTTTGCGTGAACGTCGAGGCAGTTGTATGCAATATTTGTCTTTCCGCCGGTGAACCATTTATAGAATGGCTTATTGGAATCGTCAATCACCTTATTCCATTTTTGAAACCAGTGCAATTCGGAGGCTCTCTCTTCCCAAAAACCTGGATAATCCTTTTTCGCTTTTTCAGAAAGTTCATCCCAATCCTTAACATTCGCTTTAGCAATTACTTCCTTTGACGGATAGTAAATATCACCGGAAAGCTTGTTTTGTCCCATTTATACTCCTGTATGTTTGAGTGATTCAAATAAGATATTAACTCCAGTTGAAGTTAAATCTTATCAAAAATAAAAGCAAATTCTTCTGGATGAAAGTTCATTTAGAAGCCGATAGGATTTATAAAATTTTGTGAAATCCAGATAATGAGAAAAAGACTATTACTCAAAAGTTGATTAATAAAGTCTGTAATAAAGAACAAAATTTATCGAGTACGTCTGCCTTCAAATAATCCTATAGCATTGGTCGTTCTTCTTATTTCATGTGAACGTCTCTAGGAACAGTCGTTTTTATCAATTTATGCATTTCTTCTTTGAATTGATATTTGGTCATGATTAATTTATCTTTTCTACTTACTCGAACAATAAGCTGTTCAATTTTGAGTCCACTCTGAAAAGTCATATTGTTATTAACCCCACGTTTTAACGTGGGGTTAACAAGCTAAAAACAAACTTTCCCAAACGGGTTTTAACCCGTTTGGGGCTTTTCGGAGTGGAC
>JAHJTX010000086.1 GCA_018829545.1 Bacteroidota bacterium
AAATTTCACTACAATTCCGGAATCCAAAATTGCAAATGATGAGGATAATTCCGGGTCTCTCACTATTACGCCTGACCAGTCTGTAGATGCAGTATCCTGAATATAAAATGCAGGCGCGCCGGAGTGCAGCGTACGTGTACCGGTCGGATCAACATTTTGGTAAGGAGAATTCATTACAACACCGGTTACAATAACTGTATCACGAAAAAAATTCGGTTTCGGTTCGCTGTTTCTACCGCCGTAAAGCAATAGCGAATCCACTGGCGCAAATTGAATATCTCTTATCGAAACCTCAGGATAATCCTGGGCAATCAGATTTGAAAAAATTAGTGCAAGACTTAGAGCAAATAATTTGAGTCTCATAGCAGTTTCCTTTTATTTAATTACTAAAAATTTTCCCGTTTTCATATTGCCATTTCCATTGTCTTTAACTGAAAACAAATACAAGCCCGTTGCAATTGCCTGATCGTCTTCAGTTACTAAATCCCATGCATGTTCGCCGCCGGACATTTTCTGCGTTCCATCCTTAGCAAACGTTTCGAACCATCTTGTATTTGAGCCATTGCTCAATTGATTGTGATGCAATCTTTTAACAATATCTCCGGAAAGAGTATAAATTGTTATTTCGCACTCAGCCGGTAAATTGTAAAAATAAATTTTTCTCAGTCTCTCGGAATTTCCGTCCCAAAATGCGTTGCCGTAATATGGATTCGGATACACGCCAACTTCAACGGAATTATCCGATGTCGGCGGTGTTCCAGGCAATACTCTTTGAGCGCTGGCGAGCACACCTGATTCTAAACTCTCCAATCCGTTATCGGAATCCCCTTCGTCAAAGGATGTAACTGAATATGTATACTGCCATCCGTTCAATAGATTATCAATTTCAAATTTGTACCAGTATTCAGTGATATCTCCAGGGAAAATCATCGGCTCACTCATTTCAACTGCAGAGAAACCAGAATTATATCCAATAGTATTTCCGGCGCTATCGAACTCGGCAAGTTTTATCATAGAGCTTAAAATATTCTGCGATTGAGTTAAATCATAGCCTGCATTGGTTCGGTAAAGTCTGTAACCTTCAAAATCTTTTTTGCCGGAAATCGGATCAATAGAATTTTCTGATCGCTTATCCCAGTAGATAGTTACTTTATTATTTTCCGGAATAACTTTAGTTTTAGGAGTTACCGGCGGAGAAGGTAAAATGTATCGAGTAATTTTACCGTTGCCGTCTGAATCTTCACCTTCATCTAAAATTCCGTTTGCGTTTCTATCCTCGCCATTGTAAGCTCTTATTGCCCAGCCTGCGTTTAAAAACAATTCGCTCTTTTGATAATCGGTATCCAAACTTGGCAGATCGCTCCCCGTTTTTTTTGCAGCAACAAAAGCAAATGTAACATTCATCGAATCCCCAGGAGCTAAGGATGGAAAATCTCCCGCTGTAAAAAGCATTGACCTGTTACTCGGCTGCTTTAAAACGCTTGCGCTAATCTCGGTTCCGTATTTTTGATTCTCACCGAAGTATCCGTGCATTTTTTTATATCGTTGATTGTCGTCCTGCGGGGCAAAAAAGCTAGTACTAGTTGTATTCCTAAACTGCCAGCAAACAAAGTTTTCATCTTTGTAAGGCGCAGATGTTCCAAGAAGTTGAACGCCGATATACGAATCGGTGAAGCCCACATCGCCGGTAGCGTCAAATTCGTATGCAATTTTTAACGAATCATTATATCCGTTTCCGCCTTTATTGAAAAAAGAACTTCCCGTTCTAGGTGACGTGATGTTAGTGTTTCGCACAACAGTATCGTTCCACAAACCGACGTAGATGCTATCGATATGTTTGTTGGAAACGTTCTTAACCCAATAGTTCAAAATCACAAAGAAGTTAGCAAATGAAAAATTCCAAACGTAAGATTCCAAACGAACCGCAACTCCCAATGGAGAATGGTCTACTATCAATTCATTATTCTCAAGAGTTCTGTTGGTATCAACAAAATCGCAAACAAAATCTTGATGAGAGACAGCCAACGGTGAAAAGAATTTTGAATCGATAAGAGATGATCTTTCTATAATCTTTGACTCAGGACGATTTGTAAATTCAAATCCGCCGCCGCGGTTACTAACTGAAGAAGCATCAACCGAAGCGGTTGTTACAAACGGTCCGCGTTTATTGCTCCCCTGTGCGTTGTCGCTAAGAAATCCTCCGATCCACAAACCGCCGTCGAACAAGTGTTCAATTCCGCTCCCGATTGGATATTCGCAAGAAGGCTGCTCAGGCCAAAGAGAAAAGCCGTGACCTAAAGTCCCAAAATTAGTGATGGTCATTCCGATATTACCAGCAGAAGTATATTTGGAATTATCGTCCTTTAATACTTTGTTAAACTTTTTTTCTGAGTCGCTGGGAACAAGTTGAAAGGACATTAAAAAGAAAGAAAGCAGCAAGAACAGTGTTTTAATTTTCATATACCTTTATTCATTATTTGTGGCTGTAAAGATATGTATATCTTCAAATGTAGTCAACTAAAACAGTAGAGATGTGGCTGTGGGCATGAGAGCAAAAAAAAACCGAGTATTAAAGAGATTCGAGCTTTCCCATTTGAAAATTTATCAGTTGAGTCCACTCCGAAAAACCCCAAACGGGTTAAAACCCGTTTGGGAAAGTTTGTTTTTAGCTTGTTATCCCCACGTTAAAACGTGGGGTTAATAACAATATGACTTTTCAGAGTGGACTCATCAGTTTATATTTTTGCAATAGCTAGACTTTTTCCGCAACTGCTTCAGCTAATTCCATTCCCTTTTTTAGCGCTTGTTCATTCAACGGTAAAAGATGGTGATATCTCTCCGGTAAAACGCTTTTTAATCCTTCAAGTACTTTATCAAAAGCTATGATGGGTTTTTTGTTCAGAAATGCGCCAAGTATAATCATATTTAAAATCTTGGTATTTTTCATTTTAGCAGCTTCTTCACTCGCGGGAATTCCAACAATTTGAATATCAGTTCTAGTTGGAGGATGAATGACGTTTGTGCTTTCGTAAAGCAGCAAACCGCCGGGTTTAACGGCATCTTCAAATTTATCAAGCGAAGGCTGATTAAGGGCAATAACAGTATCGAATTTAGTAATAATGGGCGAGCTGATTTTTTTATCACTTATAATTGTTATGCAGTTTGCAGTTCCGCCGCGCATTTCCGGACCGTATGAAGGCATCCAGCTAACTTCTTTATTCTCTTTAATTCCTGAATAGCAAAGAATCATTCCCATGGAAAGAACGCCCTGCCCGCCGAAGCCCGCAATAATTATTTCTTCAGTCATTTTTATTCTCCTTTCCGTTTGGGGTTTTCAAATCGCCGAGCGGATAAAACGGAAACATATTTTCTTCCATCCAATTATTAGATTCAAGCGGTTCCATTTTCCAGTTTGATGGACAGTTGGAAACAACTTCAATAAAGCATGTTCCTTTGCCTTCCTTCTGATACTCAAATGATTTTTGAATCGCTTTTTTAGTTCTACGAACATTTACGGGTTTATGAACCGATTGTCGAGTAACGTAATAAGTTCCGGGAAGGGCTGCAACTAGATCGGTAATTTTTAGAGGATTACCCATAGTTTTAACGTCCCTGCCAAAAGGTGAAGTTGTTGTTTTCATATTTGGAAGCGTGGTCGGAGCCATTTGTCCGCCGGTCATTCCATAAATTCCGTTGTTGATAAATATCATTAAAATGTTTTCACCACGATTGCAAGTATGAATTGTTTCGCCTGTACCGATTGCGGCTAAATCTCCATCGCCTTGATATGAAAAAACATATTTTTCCGGAAGGACTCTTTTAATTCCCGTAGCAACTGCAGAAGCTCTGCCGTGAGCCGCTTCGCTCATATCAATATTTAAATAGTTGTACGCAAGCACGGAGCAGCCGACGGGCGCAACGCCAATAACATCGCTGAGAATATCCATTTCCTCAATTACTTCTGCGAGAAGACGGTGAACTACACCGTGCCCGCATCCCGGACAATAATGCATTGGTGTGTCGTACAATGCCTTTAAAGGTTTTTGATAAACAAGGTTCTCATTATTGCAAATACTTTCTTCTGCAATCATTGTTTCGAAGTGCTGATCACCTAACATTCGTTTTTCGTTCACTTTGAACCTCCAATAAATTTCTCTTCAAATTTCTCAAGAATTTCTTCGGGAGATGGAATCATTCCGCCCATTCGTCCGTGAAATCCGATAGGAACTCTTCCTTCAACAGCTAACCTTACGTCTTCAATCATCTGTCCGGCGTTCATCTCAACGTCGAACATTCCTTTTACTTTTCCCGCATACTCACGAATAATATCGTACGGAAAAGGGAATAACGTAATTGGTCTTATTACACCAACTTTAATACCTTTTTCACGCGCGAGTGAAGCAGATTTTTGACAAATTCTTGCAACCAAACCATAAGCGACAATTATATAATCCGCATCTTCACAGTCAATTGTTTCGTATTTAATTTCGTTCTTCACAATCTCTGCGTACTTTTCCTGAAGATGGATATTTACCAATTCCATTTGATCGGGCTGAAGATGAAGTGAAGTAATCGCATTGCTGTTTCTGCCTTCCTTCCTTCCAATCGTAGTCCATCCCAAATCTTCAAATGTTCTTTCTTGCTGCGGCATAAGTTCAACTTTTTCCATCATCTGCCCCAACGCGCCATCGGTAAGTATCAACACGGGATTTCTATATTTGAAAGCGAGCTTAAATCCTTCATCCACAAAATCCGCCATTTCCTGAACCGTTGAAGGCGCAAGAACAATCAATTTATAATCTCCGTGTCCGCCGCCTTTTACGGATTGAAAATAATCACTTTGTCCGGGCTGAATAGTTCCTAATCCCGGACCGCCTCTATTTACGTTCACCAATAAACACGGCAGTTCTGCGCAGGCGATGTAGGAAATTCCTTCCTGCATTAAACTCATTCCAGGACTCGATGAAGACGTCATTACTTTTTTGCCTGTGCCCGCCGCTCCATATACCATATTAATTGAAGCTATTTCGCTTTCAGCCTGAAGAACCACCATTCCCGTTCTCCTATCAGCTTCGTAACTCAGATATTCTAAAATCTCGGATTGAGGTGTTATCGGATACCCGAAATATGCGTCGCACCCAGCTCTAATTGCAGCTTCGGCAAGCGCTTCGTTGCCTTTCATTAATTTTAATTCTCTCATTCTGCCACCGTCACTGTTATGTCGCCAGTTACATTAGATATTCTTGCCACTTGCTCTTTTTTCTTGTCGATTTTGCGATATACATTGATTACTCCATCCGGACAAACTAAAGCGCAGTTAGTGCAGCCTGTGCAATTATCTTCTATTTTCACTATGTAAAGATAACCTTTATTGTTTACCTGGCGTGATTTTTCAAGAGAGTCTTGCGGACAAGCATCAACGCACAATTCGCATCCTTTGCATTTTTCGATATCAATTATAATATCGCCTTTTACTTTCGCCATTATTTCTCCGTAATTCTATTTAAAATTAAAAAGGTTACTAAAATATAGTAACCTTAATAGAACGAGTTCTATCGTCTGCAATAATTAGAATAATATTGATGATAATTTTCTTCATTAGTTCGATTTCCTAAAACAAATTTCCTCGAAAATATTATGCCATGATTCGCACTGCTGAAATCTACTTTTAGAAAATACCGAATTTTAAAAGATTTAACAAAAACACCGACAAAAAGAAAACTTAACTTGTCATACAAGTTACAATTTGCTTTTCATAAATGAGAATGGGGAAGAACCAATGAGAATAAATACGATTGAAATTAACGTGAGGCGCGTAAAAAATATTTTGGCTTTTATTCATTTCATCCCTTAAGTTTTGCTAAATTTGAGCAGAAATTTTTATAAATGATCTATGAATACTAATCACAAATTAATTTTCGGCAACTGTATGGATATGTCGGAATTAAATGACGAAAGCGTTCACTTAATAGTTACATCACCGCCTTACTATAATGCTCCTTTTGATTACGATGGTCTTTTTGTCAGTTATGAGCAATACTTAGGCGTGTTAAATAATTTTGGGATTATTTATCAGATTAAGAAATTAAAATTATTGAATAAAAAAAGCCGCTGAAGATATTCTTGATGAAATTCAATTGAACTTTTCTGAAGATAGAATAAAGGATGGGAATGTAATTTTAGTTATTGACGATATTTCTAAAGATGGGAAAAGTTTTTTAATTAATATGAAAATACAAACTATTTCAAAAGCCGAGTTAGTTAATTTAAAAGACCAGTTGGATTTAGAAGATCGAATGAGAGTATTGAGATTTGTATTTGAAGAATTTAAAAGAGAATATAAGAGTGATATTTAGATGAAAAGAAAAAGGCATTTTGGCATCCAATATAATTTTCTAATTGAACTGGACACGGAAGAGAATGGGATTCTGGATATTTGGGCAAAGAATAGAAAGACAAAACAAATATCACCTATTACTAATCTGAATAGCATAATTTCTGAAATAAAATCAGAAAATGACCATCATGATTTGTACTACGAAAGTTCTTGGATTTTTACTGATAAATCCGAAGCTATAAAGACATATAATAGAGCAATAGATCTTTTTCAAAATAAGTTATTTGTAAAATATTTGGAAGTAAATTTAGATGAAGATAGACAATTAGGTGGTTGGAATAGTGACTATTATTTTTAGGCTCTTAATAAGTTCTTATTTCTTGATCCTCCATATTACTCTGCAAAAAAATCCGCTTTGTATGGGAAAAACGGAAGTCTTCACAGAACTTTTGATCACGAAAGATTTGCAAATGTTATGTTGCATACCAAGCACAAATGGTTAATCACATACGATGATTGTGATTATATTAGAGACCTCTTCACTTTTGCAAATATTAAGACTTGGGATTTAACATACGGTATGCGCAACGTTAGTAAAGAATCTAATCAAATTGGGAAAGAGTTATTCATCTCAAATTATTCGCTAGAGGAAAACACAACTGAACAAATTGATTTCTTCTCTTACGCAAATCCATTAAAGAAGTTAGCCCAATAATAAATTCAGAACAACTGACCTCGCAAAAAGCCGTTTTTGGAAAATCATCTACAACTGGTTATTTAGTAAGCATTTAACAAGTATTAATTTTGTTCCATCTATAATGAACATCGGATTTCAAAATGGCACCAATTTCTGTA
>JAHJTX010000087.1 GCA_018829545.1 Bacteroidota bacterium
ATCGGGATCGCGATGACGAATATTATGAATTCCCGAAGTCTGTTGTACAATTTTGGGATTTTAGACTTCGGGAATTTTATTGAATGATTATGACCAGGAAAATGATTGCAGACTGAATCCTATTCATGATCATTGTCATAATCATAGTCTAGAGAGGCTTCAAGATTAAGAATAAGATTATGATTAAGACAAAATACTTTGACAATTATTATTTTGTTGATTCTACTACAACTTTGCTGCCTTCAACGTGAATGATTTTTACTTCCGTTCCCTTTTCGAGGTACTCTCCGGCGGTAACAACGTCGTATCTTTTTGAATCAATTGTAATTGTCCCGGACGGTCTTAAATCCGTTATTGCTTTACCGGTTAACCCAACAAGATGTGAGATTTTTGGCTCAGACGAGATGTAACCGGATTTTGTTGCGATGTTTGTACTAAGAATTAATTTATTCCAGATATTGGTTTTCGGAAGGAATTTTGACAAAACTAATACCATCAACGCTGTCATCACAAATGCGCCGGCTAATTGAATGATAGCAGTCGAAATCAACTCAAAATTAATAAGAGGGAAATCCGCAAGTAATCCTAAAAACAAGCCGGCAACCATTAAAATAATTCCGGCAATACCAAATACCCCGAATCCGGGCACAACGAATACCTCAATTAACAAAAGCGCCACGCCGGCAATAAAAAGAATTATTTCAATTACCGAAGCAAGCTCCAATATATAATTTGCGCCAAAGAAAATTGTTAAAGCAATAACCGCCGCTGTTCCAGGGAAACCCCAGCCGGGTGTTTTAACTTCTGTAAAGAATCCCACGAGTCCAATCATAATCAAAAGAGAAGTAATAATTGGATTGTTTATAAACCGTATTACCTTCTCAGCCCAGTCAACATCAAGTTCAATAATATCAGCATCTTCAAAGCCAAAATGATCCATCACTTCAGGTAAACTTGAAAGAATAGTGTCAGCCATTCCGTATTTGCATGCTTCCTGAGAAGTCAAAGTAACAAGCTGTGTGCTGTCTACAAGCCCTTCAATCACAACTCTTTCGTCAACCATAGCTTCGGCAATATCTGTTCTACGCTTATTTCTCTCCGCAGTTGCCCGCATTTCGGAACGCATGTATGATTGATATTTTTCAGCTTGTTTAGCTCCGGCTTGATCGACAACTGTTGAAGCGCCCATCGATGCGCCCGGCACCATTACAATTTTTTCGCACGAGAGAGCAATTAATGCGCCCGCCGAAATTGCCCGTTTATCAATGTAAGCTATGGTCGTAATTTTACTGTTAAGAATTGCATCTTTAATCTGAGTTGCCGCGTCTACTCTGCCGCCAAAAGTGTTTATCTTAAAAACTATTGCATCAGCAAGATTTTCTTCCGCTTCCGCAACTACTCTTTTTACATAGGGCGCTAGACCAAGATCAATGTCCCCTTCTATTGTGGCGAAGTAAACCGTCTTTGATTGCGACTGCAAAATTGAAGTAACGGTAAGTAATACAACCAACATTCTTATCATATTTTTCATTGAATTCTCCATCCGTTACTTGCTGAAAGCATAATTTATAATTTTGTAAATAAGTTTGGCTGTATTAAAATCGGAACTCGTATTTTTAGGATCGGGCGCAAGTTCCACAACGTCAAAACCAACGATATTTCTATTCTTTCCGATCAGTTTTAATAAATCCATTGTTTCGTCCCAAAGCAGACCTCCTGGTTCCGGCGTGCCGGTTGCGTTAATAATTGAAGGGTCTAATCCATCAACATCAAATGTGATATACACATTCTCTTTCAATCCATCCAAAACTTTTTTCTGCCAATTTTTTGAGTTCTTACCTTCGCGAATATCTCTAGCATAAAAAGTTTTTATTCCCGCATCTTTTATGAAGACAGCTTCCTCTTTACTCTGCGCGCGAATTCCAATTTGTGTTATGTCAGTATTGAATTCCGCAATTCTTTTCATCACGGAAGCATGCGAATATTTACTTCCTTCGTACGATTCACGAAGATCGGAATGCGCATCGAATTGCAGAATAGAAAGATTTTCAAAATGAGTTGAATAAGCTTTTGCCGGGGCTGATGAAATTGAATGCTCACCGCCAAGCGTAACAACAAATTTATTAAGTTTAATCAGAGCTTCAACAATTTCACGAATTAATCTTAATGCGGCTTTATGCGAAAGATTTTTAAAATTAAGTTCCTCTAGAGCAGCAATGCCTAAATCAAAACAGATTTCTCTATTTGTCTCCTCATCATAAAATTCCACATAGTGAGAGGCTTCCAGAATTTTTTTTGGACCTAAACCGGTTCCTTTTCCATAACTTACTGTCATTTCCAAAGGTGCGCTTAACACAACTATTTCCGAATTTTTAAAGGATGAATACTTTTTCGGTATTCCTAAAAAATTATTGGATTTACTTAATACTTTCATTTGCAATCCCTCATTAAAAATATAGATTAACTTCTGTTCCATCCGGACGCTTATTTAAGATGAGAATAGACTGATTTAATTTAGCGTATTTCAATGCAGGATGCTTTAAAAACATCCTGCATAAAGATTTTATTTTTCGTTTTTCGGTCTATCGATTGAAGCAACTGCGCTTCTTTCGAACTTTACTTTAACATTATTGCCAAAATCAATTAAGCATGTTTTATCGTCCAATCCGGCGATTGATCCGTGCATTCCGCCGCTTGTAATTACCTTGTCTCCTTTTTCTAAGGAAGATAATAAAGCTTCCCTTTCCTTAGCTTTTTTCTGCTGGGGACGAATAATCATAAAATAAAATATTGCAAAAATAGCACCGAACATAATTAATGTACTAACCATACTTCCGCCGCCGCTTCCATCAGTCGGCGCCATAGCTAATAAGTAAAACAACTATACCTCCACGTTTATATTTTTAGAAATTCTGCTTGTAATATAATTCTTCCAATCGGTGAAATCACCATCAATAATTTTCTTTCGTGCGGTTCGAACAAGATCCAAATAAAAACTCAAATTATGAAGAGTAGCTAATTGATAAGCAAGTAACTCTTTTGCAATGAATAAATGCCGCAAATAAGCTCTGCTGAAATTAGAACAAGTGTAGCAGCCGCAATGCACATCGAGGGGCAAAAAATCCTCTTTATATTGCGAATTCTTTATTGAAACTGTTCCATTAGAAGTAAACAGATAAGCATTTCGGGCATTTCTTGTGGGCATAACACAATCGAACATATCAACTCCGCGTTCAATTGCTTCGAGGATATTTTCCGGGCGACCTATTCCCATTAAATAACGGGGTTTATTCTCCGGCATAAAATCGGTAGTAAAATTTACTAAATCATACATTGTTTCAACCGGTTCGCCCACAGCCAAACCGCCAATTGCGTATCCGTCAAAATCTAATTTCACTAAATCCAACGCTGATCTTTCGCGTAAATCCTTGTAGACACTGCCTTGTATAATACCGAATAAATATTGTTCGTAACCATATAATGGCGGCAGTTTCTCGAAAGCATCCTTATTTAAAACTGCCCAGTCCGAAGTCATTTCTTGAGACTTCTTTGCGTATTCGTATTCGCACGGATAAGGCGTGCATTCATCCAAAACCATCATTATATCAGAGCCGATACTTCGTTCAATTCCTATAACTTTTTCCGGTGTGAAATAGTGCTTCGATCCATCGAGATGAGATTTAAACTCGATTCCATCTTTGGTAATTTTTCTTAATTCAGAAAGACTGTAAACCTGGAATCCGCCGCTGTCTGTTAAAATTGCTCTATCCCAGTTCATGAAGTAATGAAGTCCCCCGGCTTTTTCAAGTATCTCCGTTCCGGGACGCAAATAAAGATGATAGGTATTTCCTAAAATTATAGGAGCATTCACGTCATTTTGCAACCTTGATTGGTCAATAGCTTTCACCGTTCCCTGCGTTCCAACGGGCATAAAAATTGGGGTTTCAACTTTTCCGTGAGCTGTTTCAAAAACTCCGGCTCTGGCTTTTGTACTATTGCATTTATGTTGAAGAGTAAATTTCATTTAAATCATTTTTTTTGAGTGTGAAAAATAGTGGAAATATGAATGATGTTCCATTATGAAGTTGTGATTTTTTTTTGACTAGGACTATGATTAGGATTATTAGAAGTTCTATTCTTCTTTAGGATATAATTTAATGAGTTCGACTTTTTTCTTATCCGAACGTAGTATTCGAATTTCAAACTGATCGAGCGTGAATATTTTTCCGGCTTCAGGAATATGTCCAATTTTTGAAGTAATATATCCACCGATTGTTGCGTAATCTCCATTAGGAATATTTAACTCGTATTCTTCGTTTATAATATCAATTTCTACTCTGCCGCTTATGATAAATGTTCCGTCTTCTAACAGCTTGCAAATATTTTCTTCAACATCAAATTCATCTCTTATTTCACCAAGCATTTCTTCCAATAAATCTTCAACTGTAACAATTCCTGCAGTTCCGCCAAACTCATCCACAACAACTGCGATGGAAGCTCCTCTATCAAGGAATTCGTTAAGAGTATCCAATCCCTTTTTAGTTTCCGGCACAAAAGCAATTTCCCTAACTACATCGTTTAATTCATTTGGATTATTGAACATGTCATAGGCATGAACAAATCCTTTTATATTATCAATAGTTTCATCGTATACAGGAAGCTTTGAATAGCCTGAGTGGATAAAAGTATTTATAACTTCTTTTATTGATTGTTTCAATTCTATCCCAACAACAGCGGTTCTAGGAGTCATGGATTCATAAACGTTTTGCTCGCTCAAATCCAGAACTTTCTTAATTATGTCCGATTCATTTTCGTCGATTTTTCCTGCGGCTGAACTTTCATAAATCAAACTGTGCACATCTTCCTTTTCAAATAGCTGCGCAATTCTTTCTTCATTTATACCGGCGCTTCTTGTAAGAATATTCGAAATTGATGAAGTGACTTTAACTAATGGATACAAGATTATTGACACAATTCTAATAGGTATTGCCGTAGTTAACACAAAAGCATCAGGTATTTCCCGCGCAAAATACTTTGGAATTAATTCGCCAACGAGTAGAAGTACAATCGTAGAAATTATCAAAATTGTCCACTCGTTGTATTGGAATTGCTCCGCTAATATTACCGCGCATAAAGACGCGAATGCAATATTAACAATATTGTTTGCGATAAGAATTGTTGAAAAAAATATTCGAGGATTGTCGTTGAAATACTGTGCATATCTTGCGGTTAGCATTTTCTTTCTCGCCCGCAATTCAATCTTAATTTTATTGGAAACGACAAATGCCATTTCGGAAGAAGAAAAGAATCCGCTCAATAATAAAAGTATTGCTATTACAATAAATTCTGTCATAATAATTTTAATAAACCTTTTCTAGTGTAATTCCTTCAATCGTGTAAATATATTCTTTGCCGCCTTCAACAAAATTAAATTCAGCTCGCATTGGTTCATCAATCTTATGGAACGGATGAACAGAAACTCCGGATATAGTAGAGTACAAGATATGCTTTTTTTGTTCGTCGCTTAAAGATTCATCCACTACAACTTTCGGACGAATCTGATACAGCAGTTCACCCTTTTGAAATAACGAGATTGTCTTCATATCTGTGAATTGAATTTCATAATTAGTCGATCGCAATAATTCCAATTCACCCGATATGTGAAATTTTTCCGGTAAATTCGGCATCAAATTTATCCACGCATAAGTTTTTATTACTTTAAGATTTAGGACCGGAACAACAATTTGTTCAATCCGCTGAATTTGCGGTTCAATCTTCTTAGTAATTTCTTTTTCAGGAGAGCAGCTCATAACGAGCGCGAGTAATAAAAATATTTGTATGGTTAGTTTCATCTGTTAATAGATTATTAATATTACCGAAGCGATGTATAAAAACGCATTTATAATCATCGGTTTATCAGTAATTATATCTTCTATTGCGTTTTCGCCTTTTCGCTTATTGTATGTTAGAAACATATATCTGAACACGCCAAAGATAACAAATATTGAAGTGAAGACTAACTGTTCGGTTCCGAAATAATTTATTGTTCTATCAGCCATAGTGTATAGAGCGTAACAAATTATTACTCCCGCCGCAGAAATCGCTGCTATTTGATTGATGAATTCATTTGTGTAATCCAGCAGAACAGATCTTGTTTCATCCGAATTCTGAATTAATTGTGATTCGGATTTTCTTTTCATAATTGCGAGGAAGAGCGAAACGAAAAGCGTTGTTAAAATCAACCAACTGCTTACATTTACGTTAATTACGAAAGCGCCTCCTAAAACCCTTAGCATAAAACCTGATGCCACACATAGTACATCAACAATTACAATTTTCTTTAGGATTGTGCTGTACAGAATATTAAGTATTCCATAGCTAAGCAGTACATATCTAAATTCTGAATTGAATTGAAAGGAGAAACTTGTAATTGCTGTGAGCAGAATAAAGAAAACCATCCAAGCTAAAGTGGGCGATATTTCGCCGCTGGCAATCGGACGTTCTTTTTTATGCGGGTGCTTTCTGTCGTTCTCAACGTCAAATATATCGTTGAATACATAGACCATACTTGATGTTAACGCAAAAGCTAAAAATGCGAGCGCGGCGGTTTTAAAATAAGCCGCATCAACCAGATGACGAGAAAAAATTAATGGGACAAAAACGAATAAGTTTTTAATCCAATGTTTTACTCTGAATAGATGAAAATATTTTTTCATTTAAAAGACCGCAGTTTCTTGATATGTTCCAAAATGTATTTTTAGTTCATTAACCATTTCGCCAAGCGTAACATAATTGTCCGATGCTTCAATCAATACGGGCATAAGGTTTGTTCCATCAAGCGCGGCTTGGTTTAGTTTCTTCAAACACGCTTCAACTTTTTTTGGATCACGCGTTAATTTTAATTGAGCGATACGGTCTCTTTGTTTTTTTTCAACTTCGGGAGAGATGGTTAGTATCGGAATATCAATCTTTTCTTTTTCATCAACGAATTCATTTATTCCGACCATAAATTTTTCTTTCTTCTCAAGTTCAAGCTGGTATCTGTAAGCCGCGTCTGCAATGTTCCTTTGAAAATATCCGGCTTCGATTCCTTGAATAACTCCGCCTAAAGAATCAATTTCTTCAAAAATCTGATTAGCTTCTTCTTCCATTTGATTCGTAAGATTCTCTACAAAATAACTGCCGCCTAAAGGATCAACAGTATTCATAACTCCTGTTTCGAAAGCGATTATCTGCTGTGTTCTAAGCGCGATTTTAACGGCTTTCTCACTTGGAAGAGCCAAAGTTTCATCCATTGAATTTGTATGCAAAGACTGTGTGCCGCCTAAAACTCCCGCCAGCGCCTGCAAAGCTGTCCGTACAATATTATTTTCCGGCTGCTGTGCGGTTAAAGTGCAGCCCGCTGTTTGTGTGTGAAACCTTAACCACCATGATCTTGGATTTTTTGCTTTGTAGACTTCCTTCATTCTCTTTGCAAAAATCCTTCGGGCTGCTCTGTACTTAGCAATTTCCTCAAAAAAATCGAGATGCGAATTAAAGAAAAAAGAAATTCTTGGCGCAAAATCGTCAACATCCAATCCCCTTTTAATTGCATCTTCTATGTATGCAAATCCATCCGCTAAGGTATATGCCAATTCCTGAACTGCTGTTGAACCAGCTTCGCGAATGTGATAGCCGGAAACCGAAATTGGATTCCACAATGTAACTTCATTCGTGCAGTATTCAACCATGTCGGTTATAATTCTCATTGAAGGAATTGGAGGATAAATAAACTCCTTCTGCGCTATATATTCTTTCAAAATATCGTTCTGAAGCGTTCCGCGCAGTTTATCGAAACCAACTTCTTGCTTTTTTGCGACCGATAAATAGAAAGCAAATATCATTGCCGCGGGTGAATTGATTGTCATCGACGTTGAAACTTTATCGAGAGGGATTTGATCGAACAGAATTTCCATATCCTGCAATGAAGAAATTGAAACTCCGCAGATTCCAACTTCCCCTTCCGCAATTGCATCATCTGAATCAATACCCATTAATGTTGGAAGATCGAACGCCACTGATAATCCTGTTTGACCATTTTGAAGTAAATATTTGAATCTCTCGTTTGTGTCTTCGGGAGTTCCAAAACCGGCAAATTGACGCATTGTCCACATTTTGCCGCGGTAGCCGTTCGTGTGTATGCCTCTCGTAAATGGATACTCACCTGGGAAACCAATTTCATCAACATAATTATCCGTGTTAATATCATCAGGCAAATAAAGCGGTTTAATCTCTTTACCGCTGACAGTTGTAAATTTCATTCCTGTAGTTTTAGCTGAAGCTAATTCTTTTTTGTATTTGTCTTTGCTGCCGTTAAATTTTTCGTCCTTCATTTTTCCCTTTCTTTAAGGAATAAAACATTTTCATTTGGTAGGAATAATAAAGCAAAAATTTGTAAAAAAAAAGAGTTGAAAATTGAATGATCCTTCAATGAGTATCATTCAACTAAATGAAAAAAAAGTTTTCGCGATAAACTATGTTCTCCCAAACCGCTTATCAAATTCATTGAGAGAGATTTTAATAATTATTGGTCTCCCATGAGGGCATACATACGGCATGCTTGTTGCGAAGAGTTGATCGACAAGCTGACGCATTTCCTGCTCGGTAAGTTTATCACCAGCCTTAATTGCAGTTTTGCATGAGAACGATTTGGCGAGGTTATCTCTTACTTCCAGATTCTTCTCTTCTTCGTTAATTCGGTATTCTTTCAGCAATTCAATTAATGTGTCGACTTCCGAACCGATTTTCACGTCGGACGGAACGCCGGTAATCATAATTTTTCTTTTGCCTGTGAACCTTAGTTCAAATCCCAATTTATTTAGGTATTCTTCAATCTCTTTGATCAAATCATAATCTGCCGGATCCACCTGAATACTTTGCGCAAACAAAAGTTGCTGCGAAAATGGAATATTCGAAGTGAACGAATTTAAAGCCTTCTCGTATAAAATTCTTTCGTGGGCAACGTGTTGATCGATAATCATCAATCCGCTTTTAATTTGCGAAAGAATGTATTTATTATGAAGAGAGACTATAAAAGAAGATACCTCGCCAGGTTTAATTGCGGATTTAGATTCTGCGCTTACTTCGTGTTCAATTTCTTTAGTGTGTGGCTGGTTGAAAGGATGTGTCGATTCAATATCTTTGGACACCCTGATATCCTTATGAAGAGAACTGAACAGAACATCAATTTCTTCTTCGCTGAATATTCCTTTATTGTGTGACGCTGCGCCTTCTCTACTATCTTTCCGCGCAATCGGTCTATCACTAAAATCATTTTTATCATTAGGAGATGGAAAAGCATAAATAATTTTGCTCTCACTTTCATCACTCTCGGAAAACCCAACTCGAGGCACCAAATCATACTTGCCAATCGATCGTTTGATAACCGCATTTACTAAACGGTAAATATCTTTTTCATCGTCGAACTTTACCTCAAGTTTAGATGGATGAACATTGACGTCCACTTTTGCATGATCCAACTCTAAAAATAAGACGAAGAAAGGATAGTCCCCTTTATCAAGAAGATTTTCATACGATGAAAACACAGCATGATTTATTACCCTGCTGGAAATATATCTGTTGTTAATGTATACGTACTGTTCCCCTTTGCTTCTCTTTAAGAATGTTGGCTTTGCCGTGAATCCGTAAATATTAATTAGTTCTGTTTTTTCGTCTACCTCAACGACTGCGTCGAGAATATTATCAGCAAATACTGCCTGCATTCTTTCTTTTATATCTGAGGCGCTAAAATCGAATATTAAATCGTCATCGTTCCAGAATTTGAACGCTACTTTCGGATAACTTAGAGCGGTTCTCTTGAAAGATTCAATAAGATGTTTCAACTCTGTTGAATTTGATTTCAGAAAATTCCTTCTGCCGGGTGTGTTATAAAATAAACTTTTAACGGCAACCGATGTTCCTTTAGCGTAAGATCCTATTTCGAACTGAAGTCCTTCATCATCGAATTTCAACATAGCGCCAAGTTCTTCATCAGCCATTTCGGTTCTTATTTCAATTTTACTTACTGAAGCGATAGCGCTTAAAGCTTCGCCCCTAAAACCAAATGTTTGAATTCTCTCAAGATCTTCAATCGTTTTTATTTTACTCGTCGCATGTCTTTCGATGCACTTTTTCGCATCGTCTTCCGTCATTCCAACGCCGTCATCAACTACTTGAATAATTGATTTGCCCGCATTCTTTATAAATACTTCAACGGATTTTGCCTGAGCATCCAGAGCGTTTTCGAGCAATTCCTTTAAAACCGACTCAGGGCGTTGAACCACTTCTCCCGCAGCAATTTTATTGGCAATATTATCAGGGAGGATATTAATTTTATTCATTGGGAACGACTTTAATTCATTTTTAGTTAAGAATAATCATTTTGTTTTTCGTAATCCATTTTTCAATTGTTTTAATCACTTCAGGGAGTTTATAATAAACATCGTTGTCATCAAAACGTAAAAATATCACTCCTAACTCCTCAAGTCTTTTCTGTCTATATGCATCATATTTTTCTTTACCAAGATGACTAATTCCATCTATCTCAATTGCCAGCATAAGTTCAGAACAAAAAAAATCAACAATGTACTTATCAATCGGCTTTTGTCGGTGGAAATCAAATCCACACATTTGTCTTCCTTTGAGTAATTTCCAAAGCCTAATTTCGCTTGCTGTAGAATTATTGCGAAGTTCTCTCGCTTTTTCTTTCAAATTTGGGTTGTACGGAATTATTTTTCGTTTCATACATTCTACACACCCCTTCTTTTCCCCTCTCGAGAGGGGAATTAAAGGGGTGTGTCAAACTTTAGCTTAAAAAAGTAAATGAACACTGCAAAAACTATAACCAAAGATAAGAATTTATTTATCCACTTATTAAGCAATGCTGATTGATCTGAAGTCACCCAAAGTTCTTCATTTTCTAACAAACCTAGAGATAGAATAAATAGAATTATTTGCGATTTCGCTTTGAACCCATTCGGCTTTGTCAAATTTCGGAAAAAAAATATCTCCATTGTAGTCTTGCTTAATGAAAGAAATAATCATTTCATCAATTGAATTAAGAACTTGTGCGAATATTTCTCCACCACCGATAATGAATAGATTTTTCTCAGAATATTTTTCGATTATCAATTTGATTTTTTCAAGAGAATCGATAAACATAGTCTGTGGATACTTTTCATCTTTTATTACTGTTTTAGAGAGCACGATGTTTATTCTATTTTCGAGCGGGTTTGGCAAAGATTGATAAGTTTTCCTACCCATCAAAACAATATGTCCTGTGGTAGTGTTCTTAAAATGCATTATTTCAGAGGGAATATTCCATGGAATTTTTCCATTCTCACTTATGGAATAATTCGGAGATAAAGCGGCGATGATTATTTTCTTCAATTTAGAAACTACTGTATTGGTTTAAGTCGAATACTCAAATATTCTGTTTTGTTGTTTTCAATAATAACAACTGTGGATGTGTCCGAATAGCCGTTGAGTCTTAATGAAACAAAATAGCTGCCTTCCGAAAGATTGCTAATAAGTGCGGGTGTAATTTTTTCAATATAACTATTTCTAAGAAAAATACTTGCGCCTGGCGGTGAGGACGATAGATAAACAGAACCAGTATTTTCTTGATCAGGATAAACTACTATATCTTCTCTGCAACCGCTGCAACTTGGTAAAGCAATGATTGCAATAAATAAAAACAAACTATTATTTTTCATAAAATGCCATTTGAATAATTACGGATGGAATATCCACTTTTTCCTAAAAAATGGTAATACAAAATTTAATCTGCAAGATTTTTATTTCCAGGGGACCTTCATTCCGAACTTTTTAAGCTTACTCTCAAATTCAATCCTTTCAAGATTTTTCTTCAACGAACCGCTCACGTTTCTTTCTATCCAACCGATGTTTTCAGTTTCTTTAATTACTTGATCAAACTTACCGGTGTTTATCAATTTCATAAATTTTACTTCCATGCGCGAAAGCTGCATCGATTCCATTCTGTAATCTTCAAACGCTTCCCAACTAATTGGCACCCATCTTTTAACAATCTCGTAACCAATTGCTTTCGCATATTCTCTTATTTCAAGTTGAGCGTGGCTGTCAATACGAAGCGCCAAAAAGTGAAGCAAATTATGTAGATCTACTTTCCAGTAAGCTTCAGTATAAGTTGAAAGAGGCAAGTCCTTACGCGCTTGCTCGCGCGCAATTCCTGCTTCAATTCTTTTATTATAAATTTTCCTCGAAAGATCATGCAGCTTATTTTCATCGTCTGTAAATATTTTGCCGGTTTTAACATCTAAACAGCCGCTGCTCCCCTGCATGTTAGAAGTTGATTGTAATCTCCAACTGTCGGGTGCTGTTGATTGAACAGCGTCAATTGCAATTGAATAACGTGTGGAATATTCATTAACATTTGCTGTTCTGTGTCTTATCCATTGCCGCCAGCAATCCATAGGCACGCGAACGTGAAGTTTGATTTCGCACATCTCAAAAGGCGTGGTGTGGTGATGCCTCAATAAATATCTCAGCAATCCTACATCCTGCCGAACATGTTTTGTGCCGGAGCCGTAAGAAACTCTAGCTGACTGAACTACCGATTGATCGGAACCCATATAATCAATTACTCGCACAAAGCCGTCGTCCAATACTTTAAACGGCTTACCCAAAATCTTATCTAGCGCCTCAACTCTTGTTGATTCCAACATTTCAAATTTATCTGCCATCAGATTTTCCCTGTTAATTATTTTCCATTTTAACAAATTCTTGAATTAGGTTTGTTTTTGTTCTGAGCAAATCCTGAGAAATAATTTTCACTTCACCTAAAGCGGGCATAAAGTTAGTGTCGCCGTTCCATCTTGGCAGAACATGAAAATGAATGTGAGTATCTATTCCTGCGCCGGCAGCTTTGCCAATATTAGCGCCGATATTAAATCCATGAGGTTTCATCAAATTCGTCAAAGCATTGGAAGATTCTTTTATCAACTTCATAATTTCCACATTTTCTTCATCCGTGATTTCATTCAATGAAGAAATATGTCTATTTGGTACAATCATCAAATGTCCGTTATTGTATGGATATAAATTTAGAACAACAAAACAATTCTTGCTTTTTTTAACAACTAAAGAAGAATCGTCTTCCATATTATTTTTAAGCGCTTCACAAAATATGCACTTTTCTTCACCCGTCTTGTTCTTAAATGACTCGATGTATTGGGAACGCCATGGCGACCACAATTTTTCCATATTTACCTCTCTATAAAAAAAAAGCGGAAGAATAATCTCCCGCTTTTCTCTAAAGTTTGTGTAATTCTAATCCTCTTCTTTCGATTTTTGGTATTCTTCAATGACCTTATTTTCAAATTCTTTCGGAACTTCTTCGTAATGAGAGAAATTCCTTTGATGCCCGCCTCTTCCTGAAGTTAAACTTCTTAGATGAGTGGAGTATTTGTATAATTCTGCCAACGGCACTTTAGCTTTAATAATTTGAAAAGGTCCTTCCGAATCCATTCCTTGAATTTTTCCTCTTCTGCTGGAAATATCGCCCATTACATCGCCCATAAATTCTTCCGGCACTTTTACTGTGATGTCGTAAATGGGTTCAAGCAGAACAGGATTTGCCGCTAAAAATCCTTTTTTAAAAGCTTGTGAAGCGGCAATTTTAAAGGAAACTTCATCCGAGTCAACGTTGTGGTATGTGCCATCAAAAAGGGTGACTTTTACGTCAACAACTTTACTTCCGGTTAGAATCCCCTTATTTAGAATTTCGTTCAATCCTTTTTCCACTGCCGGGATAAATCTGCCTGGAACAACTCCACCGACAATTGCATCAACAAATTCAAATCCAGTTCCTCTGGGCTGAGGTTCCAATTTTAAATGTACGTGCCCGTATTGACCCCTGCCGCCGGACTGTTTTTTATGCTTGAATTCTGCATCATCGCATCTGCCTTTTATTGCTTCGCGGTATGGAACTCGCGGCTCAACTAATTCCACCTCAACGTTGTATCTGTCTTTTAATAATTTTACGGCTAAACTGAGTTGAAGTTCGCCTTGCCCTGAAACAATTGTCTGCCCTAATTCAGGATCAAACTGTACGGTAAGCGTTGGGTCTTCCTGATGAACAGTGTGAAGTCCGGATGATATTTTATCTTCATCACCTTTCGCTTTAGGTTTAATTGCTCCTCGGATGGAAGGTTTGATTATTTCAAACGGTTCAACGATTATTGGATTGTCCTTTGTGGAGAGCGTGTCTGTTGCATGGCTGTCTTTTAATTTTACTACTGCGCCAATATCGCCGGCAACAATTTTTGTAACTTCTTTTCTATTTTTTCCGTTCATCACGAATAGCTGAGCCAATCTTTCGCTCTTTCCTTTTTTAGGATTGATTAAATCCATACCGGCAGAAAACTCACCCGAATAAACTTTGAAAATAGAAAGTTCACCAACGTGCTGCTCTGATAGAGATTTGAAAATTAATAATGCCGGATCGCCTTTGGGATCGCATTTGATCTCAATCGGTTTATCATTAAGCGATCCTTTTGCAGCAGGTCTATCAACAGGCGATGGGAAATACGTGATTACAAAATCAAGAAAATTTTGAATACCAACTGCCATTGTAGCGGAAACGGCAAATGCCGGAACTAACGAACCGGTAAGTATTGCGCTCTTTATTCCACTTTCTAAATCAGCATCGTTTAATGTTCCTTCTTCAAAAAATTTGTTCATTAAAGCTTCATCTGATTCGGCAATTTTCTCTATTAACTGCTCTCTCATTTCAGCGGCTTTAGCTTTGTAGGCATCCGAAATTTCCGATTCAAAAACGTCTTTTGATTCAACGCCGGCGAATGTAATCTCTTTCATTTTAATGATATCAATAACGGAGTTAAAATTAATTCCCTCTGCAGAGGGAAATGAAATTACAGTGATATCACTACTTAATCGGTTTTTAGCCGATTCAATAGTTTCTTCGAATTTTGAATGTTCGTTATCTATTTTATTAATTATTACAGCCGCCGGAAGATTATTTTTCTTAACATAATCCCATGTGGTCTCTGTTCCAACTTCAATTCCTTCAGCGCTTTTAATAACACATACCGCAGTATCAACAACGTGAAGACTGCTTATAACTTGACCAATAAAATCAGTATATCCGGGAGTGTCTAAAAAATTTATTTTTTTGTTTTTCCATTCGCAGTGCAGCAATGATGCCGAAATAGAAATAGATCTTTCAACCTCGTTGGAATTAAAATCGGAAACTGTGTTTCCTTCTTCTACTGATCCAATTCTGTTGATTTCTCCTGTTTTGAAAAGAATGTTTTCTGTTAATGTTGTTTTACCACTTCCGCCGTGACCTATAAATGCTAAATTCCGTATAGCATCTGGATTATAATCTTTCAATGTTTCTTTCTCCTTAGCTTAAAATTCCGTTCATTTTTGATTAAACTCCTTTATAAATACAGACAATCCCTTGATGACCGCTCTAAAATTCTGAATGAAAGACATAACTTGTTTTTCCGGCCTTTCCGTTTTAAGCAAATCGAAAGTGGATGATACTTTTCGTTTAATAGAATTAATGGTGGCACTTACTTCTGTTACGTGTGCTTCTGCAGTTGAAGTAATATTCGTGATTGATCCGGAAACTTCATGAAGAGTTTTGAGCACAGGAATAGTATTCTCTGTGATATCATGAATGTCTTGCTGAATACGATCGAGGGAAAAAATTATTTTCTTTAGTGCAAGAATAAGATATATGCCTGCCACAGAAAATACTATTAATAGTACAATTAGGAAAACATCTAGTATTTCCATAATCTCAACTTTATTTAATGAAAAAGTTAATTATGTATTTAACTTTAGCTTTTGCCGGATGATTTTTCGCTTTTGAACGTATCTATTCCAGCTTTAATAGCGCTTTTTAGCTTTTCGCTTTTTTCTTCCAGTTTATTTTTGTTCTCGTCTACCAAATCTGAAGTCTTAGACTTAGCAGAATGCAGAATGGATTCTGCTTCTTTCAATAAGTTATCGACTTTAACTTTAGCTTCAGCTATCAGTTTTTCCGACTTCTTTTTGCCGTCATTAATCATTTCTGAAGCTTTATCCTTTGCTTTTTCAAGATATTCTTCAGTTTCTTCTAAATACTCATCAGCTTTTTCTTTGATGTCTACTCTTAACTCCTTACCGGATTTTGGAGCATAAAGTAAAGCGATAATTGATCCTACAATTGAACCAGTTAAAAAGCCAATTAACAACCCTTTTCCTAAACCTTTATCGTCAGCCATTTCAACCTCCTTTTAAATGTGATTAAACCTCGTGTAAAATACAAAGAGGACATACTAAAATCAAGGATTATGCAGCCCAAAAGAAGATTAGGCTCAAATATTATTTCATATTTTTAACAATTTCTTTTGCGAAGCCGGAACATTTAACTTCTTTAGCTCCATTCATCTGTCTTGCAAAATCGTACGTAACAACTTTTGATTTTATAGTTTTCTTAATTGCCTTTTCAATCATACTAGCAGCTTCAGTCCAACCAAGATATTCCAGCATCATAACGCCTGATAAAATTATCGATCCCGGATTCACTTTATCCATTCCTGCATATTTAGGAGCGGTTCCGTGCGTAGCTTCAAACAACGCAACAGAATAACTCATATTTGCGCCGGGAGCAATTCCTAGTCCTCCAACTTGAGCGGCGCATGCGTCAGAAAGGTAATCGCCGTTAAGATTTGGCGTTGCAAGTACTTCATATTCACTTGGTCTTAAAATCAATTGTTGGAACATGCTGTCCGCAATGCGGTCTTTAATAACAATTTTTCCTGCAGGAACTTTGCCGTTAAAGTTTTTCCACAAATCATCTTCAGAAATAGTTTCATTAGAGAAAAATTGTTTAGCGGCTTCGTATCCCCATTCCTTAAATGAGCCTTCGGTAAATTTCATTATATTACCCTTGTGAACGATAGTAACGCTGGATTTGTTATTATTGATTGCATATTCAATTGCTTTTTTAACTAATCTCTTTGTACCAAATTCGCTAATTGGCTTTATGCCTATTCCGGAACCTTCTCTTATATTCTTTTTAAATTTTGTGTTAATGAAATTAATTACTTCTTTTGCATCTCTTGTGTTTGCCTTAAATTCAATTCCTGAATAAACGTCTTCCGTATTTTCTCTAAAAATCACGACATCTAAATCCTGCGGTCTTTTAACCGGACTCGGCGTTCCGGCATAATATTTAACCGGACGAACACAAGCGAACAAATCGAGTTTCTGTCTCAAAGCAACGTTAAGGCTTCTAATTCCTCCGCCAATTGGAGTCGTTAAAGGTCCTTTAATTGCGACAGTAAATTCTTTGATGGCGCTGACAGTTTCTGCAGGCAACCATTGATTAGCGCCATAAATCTTAACCGATTTTTCTCCGGCATAAATTTCCATCCACGCAATTTTTTTCTTTCCCTTATATGCTTTTTTTACCGCGCTGTCAAATACCAGCTTTGATGCTTTCCAAATGTCAGGGCCAATGCCGTCGCCTTCAATGAATGGAATTATCGGTTTATCGGAGACTAATAATTTTTCTCCGTCAACTTTAATTTTTTCTCCCTTTTCGGGTACCGAAATATGCTTAAATTTTGCCATGTTATTTCCCTGCGTTATTATTGAATTCAATTTTTCCGAATCTATTTTGAAATATTATCACACTTATCATTCCGACCAATACGGCAAACCAAAGAGTTGCTACACGTATAATTAAAGTTGATGCTACTGCAACAAACTTATCAATATTATTATTAACCATTAAAAATGTAAGTGATCCATCTGTTACTCCGAGACCTCCTGGCAGCAATGTCAGCGACCCAACAATTGTTGAAAACGCATAAACAAAGGATGACCACATTACCGTAATATCCAAATCAAAATTAATCAGAATTATATAAAAACCAAAACATTCAAAAAACCATGAAACAAAACTTAAAACAGTCATTTTAATTAATGGTTCCGGTTTAAGCATTATATATGAGCTTTGATACGCGTGTTCAAAATTTTCGATGTATTTATTAATGAACTTAATTTTTGAGAATAACTTAAGAGCTGAGCCAGCTAATTTTTTATTCGATAAAAATATTACAAGAATAATGAAAACGGCTAAGGTAGAAAATACAACTGCAGTTCCAATGCCGTAAAAATATGTGCCAATTAAGGCAATTATTAAGAGTGATAAAAAGTCTGTGATTCTTTCAACAAGTATAATTGGCGCTGATTTGGAAATTGGTATATCCGCAACCTTCTTCAGCATAATTGATTTTAATAATTCTCCAAATTTTCCTGGCGTAACGCTCATAACTAAGCCAGACATAAAAATATCAAAGGAAGCTTTAAGACTTACTTTGAACTTGAGCAGCTTTAAATAATAATTCCATTTCAAAAATCGGGTAAAGTAATTTAGATATGATAGGATTAAGAGAATTGGAAACCAAAGCCAGTTAAATATTGAAAATGCTTTTGCTACTTCTTTATAATCAGCATAGATTGATAGAGCAAGATAAATTAATGCGGCGGCAGCGATTGAAATTAGAATATTTTTTTTAAGTTTATCTATCAATACATAACCTGCTCTAAACATGAATATACCTTTGATAGCGGAAGTCCCATAACATTATAATAACAGCCGTTTATTTTGCGTATAAATACTGCTCCAAGATCGTCTTGTATTCCGTAAGCTCCTGCTTTATCGAACGGACTTCCGGTTTTAATATAATCATCAATTTCGTGCTTCTTCAATTCTCTGAAATATACTTCCGTCTTTTCGTAGTCAATTTTAATTTTATTATTAACGGAATTATAAATGCAAAATCCGGTAAACACAAAATGCTTTTTACCGCTTAGGCTTTTCAAAATTTTTACTGCGTCCTTCTTATGCTTTGGTTTACCAATAATTTTACTATCGAGAACAACAATCGTGTCCGCAGTAATAATAATTCCCTTCCTTACGTGTTTTTGAGCTTCGAGTAATTTTTCATATGCTAACCGTTTAACGGCGGTTACAGAATCCTCATTCCTTATAAATTTTTCCGGGACATCAATAGAAATACTTTTGAACTTTATACCAAGTTGTTTCAATATTTTTTTTCTTCTTGGAGATTTTGAAGCAATATACACCGGAATATCTAAACGAAGCATATAATTTCTCTGAAATAAAATAATGGTAAAAATATGGTGGGAGCAGAATTATCTGAATAACGCTTTAATACTTCCCCATGTTCTTTTAACGGTTGAAGGACTGTGGGAAACAGAAACTTCATTTGAGTACGATACAGTATTATCGTTATCAACTATTTTTAATCTATATGTATAAATTGCATCGTGACTTTTGTAAGCATTCTCGTCAATAAAAGAGTACACTGAATTATCTCCGGTGGCAGGGATATTTCCTAATTCCATGAAAGGACCATTAGTAGATTTTCTTTCAACGATAAAATGCTTAAGATTTATTTCCTGAGAAGTCTGCCAGTTTAAGATAACATTTCCATTTTCACTAATTACTTGAAAGTCTGAAAGAATGGCATTTGCAAAAATGTTAACAGATATGAAAACAAGGAGAAATACAGCAGATATTTTGAGGTACGATTTTTTCATGAGTGTAATATATTCCTTGAAACAAATATTGTCAAGTAAAATTTATCAGTAAAATATTTTACTGTGATCTGAGTTTCCGAATTAAATCAAACAAATACATTCCATTTACCGTATTTAAATTTTAAAAAATTCACGAATGAGTAAATAACGATATAAACCGGCAGCGCTGCCCAAGCGCCTATCAATCCAAAATTAAGAATAACTCCTAAAACAAATGCCAGCGGCAGAAAAATAATCCAGTTGGAGATTAAATCGTTCACCATTACAAAAAAAGAATTCCCTGCAGCCTGAAGTCCATTTGCAAATACTACTCCAACGGCATAAAATATTTGTCCAATACCAGCAATTCTTAAAGCAGGAACTGCAGTAAAAATAATTCTATCATCTTCAGTAATTATTGAAAGCAAATGGTCTGGAAAAACAATAAAAATTATTCCAACAAATGTTGTATAGAGAATTGCAATTCTTGATGTATTAATACCATACTGCTTTGCTTCAACAACATCTTTAGCGCCGATTGAATTTGCAACTAGGGTTTGTGCCGCTATCCCAAAACCAAAACAAGGCATAAGTGAAATAAAAAGAGCCGAAGTTATTAATTGCGAAGCTGCCTGTTCTCTAATTCCAATCAATCCCGTTATGGCAATGAACACAAGGAATCCGACGAGAATAAAAATATTCTGAATCGAAACGGGAAGAGATATTCTAATTATTTTATAAGCGAATGAAGGAATAAACTTCATGTGTTTAACAAATTGGAATTTATCGCGATATGTAGTTCTCATAGATATTAGGAAGTAAAATAATGAATCGCACATCGTAGCTAATGTTGATCCAATACCCGCTCCTGCCAAGCCCATTCCCTTAATACCAAATCCGCCAAATATAAAAATGTAATTAAATATTATATTCAAAAAATTTACGAGCAATCCCGAGTACATAAATATTTTAGTCTTGCCTATTCCGAAAAAAAAGCCGCGATAAGATACTGTAATTAAAAAGAATGGAATTCCCATGAACCTGTAATGCAGGTAATCTCCCGCGAGAATTCCCACATGATCATCTGCTGCAAAAAAATCAGAGATATCATACGAGAATGTCATTCCGATAAATGCAACAAAAATTCCTACCGTGATTGCCAAAATGATGGATGTATTTAAATTTTCGCTGCAGGTTTTAAAATCGTTAGAACCGTATGCGCGAGCGACATAAATATGTGTTCCCGTAGCAAAACTTGAAAAGAAAGAAATCAGCGCCCAAGTTGCCAAGACTCCCAAACCCATAGCGGCAAGTGCAAATTCGGCATTATCGAGTCTGCCAACCATTGCTGTATCAATTAACGAGACAATCATTTGTGTTGAGAGCCCCGCAATTGCAGGCAAAGCTATATGAAGAATTCTCTTATAAGAAGTTAAATCCATATTCACGAAATTTTATTGACTGACAAATTAAATAATCTATAATGATATAACCAACTATATTATTTGGGCAAAAAGCGCTGTTAAAACGCATTAATTGGGTAAATTTGTTTTATAATAACTTGCATTTATAATTATATTTTGCAAATTTACTGCGGTACATTTCGGTAAAATTACATTCTCAAACAAATATAAGAGAGGACGTCCATGATTAACATTTACCGCAAATTATTTACTTTTATTTTTCTCCTCGTAAGTTTCTCCGTTTTAAACGCCCAGGTTTTTGATGGTGTTTGGAACTGCCTTTATGCAACAATTGATGATCAACCAAATGCTACTGGAAATAGAACTATTTCTGTTGCAACTTCTGGCGACAACGCGTTTGCCGCATTAGTTGCAGACTTTGCAGACAGTTGCTATTATATTGTCAATTACAAAGATGCCGATTCGCTAAATGGCAGATTAGGAAGTTATCAGTATAGTGGAAAAGGTCAAGTAACAATGTGGTTAGCTGGGTTCGATCAGGTCTCACTTACAAGAGCAAAAGATATGGCTCATTTCAAAATTGGTGACCATGATTTACTATTTGTTGCAAGTAACGATCCTGAAAAAAATATTTTAGTATTTAAAATGACTCCGGATTCTATTGAAACTTACCCAATGAGGATGTCAACTGCCTCCAATCCATTTGACATTAAAAATATCTGGGCTATTGATATGGACAATTCAGGCAGAGTTTACGTGACAACAGAAGGAACTGAATCTATTCCAAGTGAAGTATGGGTGTATGAGTCCCCTTCCAAAGAAACGGCATGGTCTGATGGTTATATGGCAACCCCAATACAAACAATTACTTTGCCGGATAATGGCGATGCAAGGGGCGTTGCTGTAAACGGGGATGGTACTGTAGTGTATGTTTCTAACTACTTAACAAAGAAAGTATATTGTTATACCGGCGATCCAGCAACGGGATATACTCTTTACAATGGCTTTTCATTTCTAATTAGCGATGAAGTTACCGACGGCACAACAACAATATATCCTGGACCGTGGGGTCTAACATATATGCGGGATTATAATATACTTTTTGTTTCTTCCGCAACGGATTACGAAAATAATGCTATTGGTTATTCATACGGAAAAATATTTATTGTTAATCCTAACAATGGCGAAATAATGGATACTCTTGACGCTGCTGAGTGGAATTTTGAAAAAACCGGAGCGTATAATAATAATGGACCGGGAAATGTTTCGGGTTATGCGTCACCGTATAACTGCGACGTAGATGATCTGAACAATCTTTACGCAGTGTCTTATTATGGTTGGACAATTGATAAATGGCAATATTTGGGTACGCTTCCGATTATTACTTTAACTATTACGAGTATCGAAATAGAAGATGGAACAATACCAAATAGTTTTTCTCTTGAACAAAATTATCCTAATCCATTTAATCCGAATACTACTATTAAATTTTCATTAGTGGAAAGGAGTAATATTTCTTTGGATATCTATTCTATATCCGGCGAATTAGTGAGTTCATTGATCGAAGCAGCAGAATTTGAAAAAGGCGTTTACGAAGTAACTTTTAATGCTTCCAATCTTGCATCAGGAACCTATATTTACACAATAACTGATGGGAGCAGAACTCTTTCTAAAAAACTAACTTTAATTAAATAATTACATTATTTAAGAGGCTGTCTGAAAAAAATTACTACAGCCTCTTCTATTTGCATAAAACGAATATTTTTGAAATGTTGGTATTATGAATTGACGCGAAGATTTTTATTCCTTTGTTTAAAGGATAATTTCTTGACTTTCTGAACTAAATTTGTAATTTTAGAACCCTATAACCAACTATAACTATTCTTTCTAATTTATTATGAGGAGATGCCCATGATTAGTTCCTACCGATTTTTTCTACTTTCAATTTTGCTATTAATATTTGTATCAAAATTATCATCCCAACAATTTAACGGCGAATGGTCTTGCGAGTACTCTACTATTGATGACCAACCCAATGGAACGGGTTACAATACAATTGCTGTTGCTGTCGTTGGAGAAGACAACTTCGTTGCATTGGTGAGAAGAGAATCAAATAGAACAAATTACCTCGTTGGTTACAACGGCGCAGATTCTATTAACGGGCGCTTAGGTAATTATGCTTATGGAACCAGCGGTGTTGGCGGAGATCAACAAACTTGGATTAGCGGTTTCGATCAGGTTTTTATGCGCGAAGCAAAAAGCATTGCGGCTGTCAATAATTTAATTCTCGTACCAAATAATGATGAGAATTATAATATTCTTGTATTCGAATTGACCGCAGATTCTGTAATCTCCCACCCAAAAAGAATGTCAACATTAATTAATCCTTTTGATGTTGATTCGTTGTGGGCTATTACAACCGATGCTGCGGGAAGAGTTTATGTCACTACTCACGGCTCCGCAGATAAACCAAGTAAAGTTCTAATTTATGAGAGCTTTGAGAAAGAATCTAAATGGGGAGATGGATTTGACGCACAACCATTGCAGATAATCACGCTGCCAGATAACGGTTCTGCAAGGGGAATTGCTGTTAATCCGTTAGGAACTGCATTATATGTTTCAAATTATGAGCAGAGAAAAGTTTATTGTTACATCGGCGATGCTGATAACGGATATACTATTTACAATGGTTTTGATGCATCCTATAATGATGACTATATTACTGCCACAGAAACAATCGAAGTCGGTCCATTCGGACTTGAATTTATGCCGACAAGAAATATTCTTTTCATGGCTTCAGATGCTGACTTTTTATTGGGAACAGCTTACGAGTATGCAAAAATCTTTGCACTCAATCCAAACACCGGCGAGTTTTTAGATACTATTGACGTTGCTCAATGGAATTATGTAACTCTGGATTCTTCTTATACAAATAGAGCAGGCGGAACTACTCCCGGCAATGCATCCGGATATGCTTCAACATATCATGTTGATACCGACGGAAACGATAATTTATACAGCCAATCATATTTTGGATGGACTGTTGAAAAATGGAATTTCTCCGGAACGCTTCCCGATATTCAATTAACTATTACAAGCATCGAAAAAGAAGATAATATTGTACCTACCGGTTTTATGCTCGATCAAAATTATCCGAATCCGTTTAACCCTTCAACAACAATTAGATTTACGGTTAATGACAGAACTCGAATTTCGCTTGATATTTTCTCAATCACTGGTGAGCTTGTTGCCTCTGTAATTAACTCTCGGGAATTTGAAGCAGGAGCATACAGAGTAACATTTGATGCTTCGGGATTAGCTTCCGGAACTTATATTTACACAATCAGTAACGGTTTTAACAAAATTTCTAAGAAAATGACTTTAATTAAATAATTTTTGTTCATTCAGCTTATTGATATTTACCGTATGAAAAACCTTCTCTTTTATATGGGAGAAGATTTTTCTAATGAAATAAAGGTTTAACAAAGTGAAAATATTTTTACAAATACATTTAACTAACTCTCTATCAATCAACTTTGGAGGTCCAATGAGATCTATTAAAGCTACACTATTTTTATTAACCCTTCTTCTTTCTGTGAGTCTTGTTGCACAGGATTCTTTCGTTAGAAGCGGAGTTATTCCTGTTCCTGCTATCGAGAACGGTGGTTTCGGTAATATCGTTTCAGGTCTGGATTTAGACGGTGACGGTAAAATGGAAATATACGCTGTTAACGACAACTGGAGTGACAGTGGAAATGAACTAATTCCACGAATTTACAAGTACGAAAACAACGGCGGGACATGGGATTCTGTTTGGAGTGCCACTCTCGCGATTCCTCTCCAAAATACTTGGCCTGCGCTTACATCAGCTGATCTTGACGGCGACGGCAAAGGAGAAATTCTTTGGGGACCAGTTAACAACACTTCGGATGCTAATCTAAACCCGGCTAGAATTGTTGTTTTTGAAACTGTTGGCGACGGCACAGATATTATGGGCGTTGACGATGGCGCCGGCGGCTTCAAACCAAATGCATCTTGGTCAATAATAAGTGAGGAAAAAGCAAACCTCCGCCCTTTTAGATGGTTAGTTAAAGACATCGACGAAGACGGTACGGATGAAATTATTTTTGCCGATAGAGTCACTAACTTTTACATTGGCGTTATTTCTGTAGATAATATTCCTGATAACGGCGACGCTTCCGAAACATGGGCGCTTGAGTTCAAAGGCTTAGGAAACGACCCAGCATTTGTAAGATCAGCTGTAATTAATGCATCAAAGAATGAACCAGGCGGTTTTGGTAATGTAATAGGGGGTCTGGACTTAGACGGTGACGGTAAATTAGAAATTTATGCAATTAATGATAACTGGGGCGACCTTGCTGATGAATTGATTCCAAGAATTTACAAATTCGAATGGAATGGAATGGATTGGGCAGAAGTTTGGATGACTGAATTAGGTTTTCCTCTCCAAAATACATGGCCTGCTTTAACAACCGGAGATCTTGATAAAGACGGAAAAGGTGAATTAATTTGGGGTCCTGTAAACTTTACTGATCCGGTTACAAATCCAACTCCACCACGCGTTGTAGTTTTCGAAGCTGCCGGTGATGGAAGTGACGTTCTTGGTGTGGCTGATGGCGATATGTACAAACCAAACGCATCTTGGACTATTGTACCCGATAGTAACGCAAACGAACGTCCATTTAGATGGCATCTAGCTGATCTTGATAATGATGGAACTCAAGAAATTGCATACTCAGGCAGATCCGGTAAATCATTTGGAATAATTTCGGTTGATAATATCCCTGATGCTGCAGACGGCACTGAAAATTGGACTCTCGAAGCATCTTCGAGCGATTCGGGAATGGTTGTTGGAGCCGGAACACAGTATGATTGCGCTGTGCTAAATAATACTTTCTATTTAATTTCTTCGAGCGGTAATGTTACTCCTGTGAAATTTGAAAGTGGGAAATATGTTACAAAACCAGTTCAAGCTGGATTATTACCAGGTGGAGCGTGGAAAAGTGCAGTTGTAGTCGATTTAGATACTAACGGCGTTGACGAAATGGTTGTTGGTATGTGGAGCGGCGGCAGTAAAGTTAGATTAGTACAAGTTGATGGTGACACTTTAAAGGCAACTGAAATCGGTGATTTTGCTAATTTAACCTCTACAAGATTAAACGGCGGAGCGGCTGGTGACATTGACGGCGACGGATATCTTGATTTTGTTTATGGTTCAAGAACCGGTTACGGCACTCCAAATGCATCTGTTTATAGATTAAAATACTTAGGCGGCGACATCACAAGCCCCGATAGCTACGAAGAATCAATAATAGACAGCTTATTATTCGCGGCTGGTGGACAGTTTGACGTTGTCGCGACTGGCGATATTGATGGTGATGGAAAAGCAGAAGTTATGTATTCCGGCGTTCCAAGGAGTACAGATGGTCCAGTGCCTTTAGCAATAGTTGATTATTCTACTGGAAATGTAGCTTCCGGTACCAAATACGATGTTAACATAATTGGTAATACCGTTTATGGTTTCGATGGCAGCGGTAATGCTTTCCCAGTTAAATATGAAAACAAAAAATGGCAGGTTTTACCTAAATTAGCCGGTGTTGTTGGAACTGCCGGTTCATTCAAGGGTTCAGCCGCCGCAGATATCGATGGCGATGGTACTGATGAAATCGTTGTCGGCGCTTGGGGTTCAGCAGGAAGCGGAGACGTTTATTTACTGCAGCAAACAGGCGGTGGTTTAAAATCCACAAAGATTGCAGACTTAGGTGATCTTGGAGCTGTTCAGCTTAACGGCGCAGCCGCAGGCGATATTGATGGCGACGGATACATGGATTTTGTATTCGGTTCAAGAGGCAGTCTTGGCGCTATTTATAGATTAGAATACCGCGGCGGTGATATTACAGATCCAGCAAATTATACATCTGAAAAAATTGACGAGCTGATTGTTGATATAGCAAATCAAGCAGATATTATTACTATTGGTAATCTTGACAATGATGCTGATCTAGAAATTGCTTACTCAGGTATTCCAAGAGGCGGCGCTTTATTCCCAATAACTATACTTGACTTGAGCAAAGTCGTTACAACGTCAATAGCTGATGTGCGAATTGATGCAAATGGTGATTATATACCTGACTTACTTGATAGTGTATTCACCGTGAAAGGTGTTGTAACAACGGCTGATTTTAACTTGAGCAGTACCTCTAGCGCAAGTTATTATATTCAGGACGAAACAGCAGCTATAAATATTTATGCAAGTCCAAAACCTGCAACAATGCCGGCAATTGGAGCTCTTGTTCAAATTACGGGTAAAGTAGCGGTTTATAACGGTCTTACAGAAATAATAGTAGATGATCCTGCTAATATTATTAGTCTTGGTCTGGGTACAGTTCCTGCGCCCAAAACTCTTACTGTTGTTCAGTTAAACAACGAAGGCGAGAAATATGAAAGCCAATTAGTAAAAGTAAAAGCTGTAGGTAAAGAAAGCGGCACATGGCCTGCATCAGGAAGCAACGCAAATATTAACATGTGGGACGGCTATAATAAGTTCGTTCTAAGAGTTGATAAAGACGTTGATCTTGATGAAAATGTTGAACCGACTTACCCAATAGACGTTGTTGGTGTTCTAACACAATTTGATAGCCAAACTCCACCTATGGCTGGATATCAAATTACTCCGAATGCTTATGCTGATATTACTCAAGGCGTTGCAGCTCCTCCATCTCCATTCTACTTCTTTACAGAAGCGACTGATACTACATATAATGGAAAAACTGTAACAATCGATAATAAAGAT
>JAHJTX010000088.1 GCA_018829545.1 Bacteroidota bacterium
CAATGTAAATTTTATCGAAGTTACTTGAGTATAACACATAAGTATAATATGCCATCATTCACTCCTATTAAACAAAAAAGGCTGCCCATTTGAGACAGCCTTATATCTTTGCTCCGCGAGCAAGACTCGAACTTGCAACCCTTCGGTTAACAGCCGAATGCTCTACCATTGAGCTATCGCGGAATATGAGTACAACTTTTTTACCAATAAATGAACATATAGATAAAAATTGAGTGTCAAAAATATAGCTTCCCTTCATTTTTGTCAAGTTGAATTTTTGTTTCGGCTATTTTAATTGGGAAATTTCTATTCTAACTTATGAGAATACTCAGCCGCTAAAATCAGTTCAAGTGTGCTTTTATATGGAGAGACTCTCTCTTTGGTAAAATATCCTATGCAAATTGGTTAAATTAGTACGATATTTAAACGGCACGCAGATTGTAAGATATAACTAATTTTTAAAGTTGGGAGAGTAAATGGAATTAACTCACATAGAGCACATTGGAATAGCAGTTAAGGATTTGGATTCAGCGATAAAGTTTTACGAAGACGTGTTGGGTTTAAAATGCTATTCCGTGGAAGAAGTGAAAGATCAAAAAGTGAAGACGGCGTTTTTTAAAATCGGGCAGACGAAAATTGAACTGCTGGAATCAACAGAGCCGGACTGTCCTATTGGCAAATTTATTGAGAAGAAAGGCGAAGGAATTCACCATTTGGCATTTCATGTGAATGGATTGCAGAGCGCTTTGAATGACGCACAAAACAAAGAGATACAATTAATTGATAAAAATCCACGCAAAGGAGCAGAAGGATTGGATATCGCTTTTCTTCATCCGAAATCAACGAACGGCGTGTTAATAGAACTTTGCGAAGATAAAAATAAAATATAAAATACATTGGCTGGATAGCGGGAGTAAAAATGGCTATACAAAATAAAATAATTGAATTGATGGATAAGCGCGATAAAGCGCGTTTAGGCGGCGGCGCAAAAAGAATTGAAGCGCAGCATCAAAAAGGAAAATTTACTGCAAGAGAAAGAATTGATATGCTTCTTGATGAAGGAAGCTTCGAAGAATTTGACATGTTTGTGTCTCACCGAACGGTTGATTTTGGGCTTGATAAGCAAACATATTTGTCCGACGGAGTTGTTACAGGTTACGGCACTATCGATGGAAGATTGGTATATGTTTTCTCTCAAGATTTTACAGTTTTCGGCGGATCTCTTTCAGAAATGTATGCCCAGAAAATTTGTAAAGTTATGGATAAAGCAATGAAAGTTGGCGCTCCTGTTATAGGAATTAACGATTCCGGCGGCGCCCGCATTCAGGAAGGCGTGAAAAGTCTCGGAGGATATGCGGATATTTTTCAGCGTAATATTATGGCTTCAGGCGTAATTCCACAAATCTCTGCAATTTTTGGTCCTTGCGCGGGCGGGGCTGTTTATTCCCCTGCACTTACTGATTTTACAATCATGTCCAAAGGCACAAGCTACATGTTTGTTACCGGACCCAAAGTAGTTAAAACAGTAACCGGAGAAGTTGTAAGTACGGAAGATTTGGGCGGAGCGCAGGTTCACGCAACAAAATCGGGCGTAACACATTTTGTGGCTGAAGATGAAAACGAAGGCATTCTCCTTATTAGAAAACTTTTAAGCTACCTGCCGCAGAATAATATGGAAGACCCGCCTCTAACAATTTGCGATGATCCTATTGACCGGCTCGATGATGCGTTGAATGAAATTATTCCCGAAAATCCGAATAAACCATACGATGTAAAAGATGTAATTCACACAGTGGTGGATGGAGGTGAATTTTTAGAAGTTCAAAGATATTATGCGCCGAACATTGTTACGGGTTTTGCTAAGTTCAACGGGGCATCGGTTGGAATTGTTGCGAATCAACCGAATTATCTTGCAGGAGTGTTGGACATCAATGCATCAAGAAAAGCTGCGCGGTTTGTAAGATTTTGCGATGCATTCAATATTCCAATTGTTACTCTGGTTGATGTTCCGGGATTTTTGCCCGGCACAACTCAAGAATACGGCGGAATTATTCTTCACGGTGCGAAATTACTATTTGCGTATGGAGAAGCAACCGTTCCAAAAGTTACAATCATTTTGCGAAAGGCGTACGGCGGCGCCTATGATGTTATGAGTTCCAAACATTTGCGCGGTGATATAAATTATGCTTGGCCCGGCGCAGAGATTGCTGTAATGGGTCCGAAAGGTGCAATCGAAGTTCTTCACGCGAAAGAATTAAGCGAGTTTAAGGATGAAGCTGAAAGAGCGAAATTCGCAGCGGAGAAGGAAAAAGAGTATAAAGATAAATTTGCAAATCCTTACGTCGCTGCTAAATACGGTTACATCGATGACGTTATTGAACCGCGAAACACAAGATTCAGAGTAATAAGAGCTTTGCAAATGCTTGCCACGAAGAAAGATACAAATCCTCCTAAAAAACATTCTAACATACCATTATAGGAGGCAGAAATGTTTGATAAATTCAGCATCAGCAGAATATTTGAAAGTGATGGATTGTTCATCTCGGTTATAGGCTACGTTATTGTTTTTCTCGCTTTGCTTGTTCTTTACATATTTATAGCCAATTTACAGAAAATACTTTCGCTTAAATTAAGGAAAAAGTTAAAGTCGGAAGGACACAAATCTGCCGATGAAAAAGACCTTTCAATTTCCGGCGAGGTAAGCGCCGCAATTTCAATGGCGCTTCATTTACATTTTGCAGAAGTTCACGACTTTGAAAACACAGTATTAACTATTAAAAAAGTGCAGAGGGCTTATTCGCCTTGGAGTTCCAAGCTGCACGGTTTAAGACAAGACCCGAAAAAATAATAGCGGTAATAGAATGAAAAAATTTAAGTTCACAATACGCGGTAACAATTATGATGTTGAGATACTAAATCTCGAAGATAATGTTGCCGAAATAGAGGTTAACGGTTCAACGTATCAAGTTGAGATTCATAAGGAAATAAAGACTTCCAAAACGCCAAAACTTGTCAGGCAGCAAGCTGTTCATTCTTCGGATTCTGAACCCGTTAAAACAAGCAAGCCCAGCGAGCGTAAAGGCGTTGGCGCAATCAAAGCTCCGCTGCCCGGCACTATTCTCGAAGTTAAAGTTAAAATAGGTGATATCGTTAAAAGCGGCGATACTATTCTAATCATGGAGGCGATGAAAATGGAAAACAATATCAAAGCCGACCGTGGCGGTAAAATCTCTCAGATAAAAGTTAATCCGGGTGATTCTGTTCTTGAAAGCGACGTTCTTGTGGAGATAGGGGATTAATAATGGCGGGATTAGAACAGTTTTTACAGTTTACCGGATTTGCTAATGTTACTTACGGACATATTCTGATGATAATTGTCGGGTTGCTTTTTCTTTATCTCGCAATCGCCAAGGATTATGAGCCTCTTCTTCTCGTTCCAATAGGATTTGGAATCCTCGTGGGTAATATCCCTTTCGTGGAAAATATCGGGTTGCAGTTAGGAATTTATGAAGATGGAAGCGTATTAAATTATTTGTATTTCGGCGTTACAAAAGGGATTTATCCGCCTCTAATTTTCCTTGGGATTGGAGCTATGACGGACTTCTCCACTCTACTCTCAAATCCTAAATTATTGCTTTTAGGCGCTGCTGCGCAGGTTGGCATTTTTATTACTTTTATGGCTGCGTTAGCGCTGGGCTTCTCAGAAAACCAGGCTGCAGCAATCGGCATAATCGGCGGAGCGGATGGACCAACGGCTATTTTCCTTTCATCAAAGTTGGCGCCTGAATTGATTGGCGCTATCGCAATTGCGGCATATTCTTACATGGCATTGGTTCCGGTTATTCAACCGCCGATTATAAAATTATTGACAACGCCCGCAGAGCGCAAAATTAAAATGAAACCTCCTCGGTCGGTTACAAAGCAAGAGAAAATGATTTTTCCCATCGTTGGATTGCTCCTAACAACTTTCATTTCTCCAGGCGCGCTTCCACTGCTTGGTATGTTGTTTTTTGGAAATCTGCTTAAGGAATCCGGCGTTACAAAGCGGCTTGCAGATACTGCCAGCAAACCTTTGATTGATATCGTAACCATACTGCTTGGATTAACCGTGGGAGCTTCCACACAAGCAACAACATTTTTGAAAGCCGAATCTATTTCAATCTTTATACTCGGCGCTATTTCGTTTATGATAGCGACTGCAGGGGGAGTAATGTTTGCGAAAGTGATGAATTTATTTCTAAAAGGTGATAACAAACTTAATCCTATGATCGGGGCGGCAGGCGTTTCTGCGGTTCCTGATAGCGCCCGAGTTGTGCAGAGTATGGGATTGAAAGAAGATCCCTCTAACTATCTGTTAATGCACGCACTGGCTCCAAACGTTGCGGGAGTAATCGGCTCTGCAGTTGCTGCAGGAATATTAATGGGATTTCTGTTTAAGGTTTTTTAAACTTATCAAATTTTGTGGCTGACTAAAAAATCTTAGTGAACCTTAGCGCTCTTGTGCCTTGTGGTAAATCTTTTTACCACTGAGTCACTTAGCTCACTCAGAGACACTAAGAAAAAACATTTTTAGACAGCCCCTTTTTGATAATAATCACAATACTTTTTAAAAACTTTGTTAAGTTGGGGGCAAATTTTTAGATAATCTATTAATCTTCTTTTTAGTATAATTAAAATAAAATCATCCCTGGAGATTTAATGAAATATTTTCTAACCACAACCATTGCATTCTTTCTGTGCGTTCATTTGATTGCACAAGAATCTGATCACCTTTGCTCTGTCCAAAAGCAGTCGTATTATAATAAATTTTTGAAAACACAAAATCTCAATTACCCTGGGGATGAAACAATAGACATCACTTATTACAAATTGGATGTTAAAGTAAGTTACTCTCCACAAGATATTTCGGGCGGCGTTACGGTAAAAGGAAAAAGTAAAGTCGATAACTTGAGTTCTCTCTATCTTGATTTTTCCGATAATATGACTGTATCGATGGTGAGTGTTGGAGGAAGGAAAGTGGTTTATACACGGGCTGATAGAAAAATAAGAATTCCTTTATCCGAAGCAATTAATGCAGGAACCGAATTCACGGTAAATGTCGATTTCGGAGGAAGACCCGATCCATCTGGCTTTGGAAGTTTTGAGTTCTCATCCCATAATGGAATTCCTGCGATCTGGTCTTTAAGTGAACCTTACGGCGCAAGCGATTGGTTTCCGTGTAAAGATACTCCCGCAGATAAAGCTGATTCCGCAGACATCATTATTACGTGCGATGAAACTTTAATTCCCGTATCTAACGGCACATTAAAATCGATTCTAAATAACGGAAATGGCACTCACACTTACCATTGGAACAGCAGTTATCCGATTGCGCAGTATTTGATATCATTAGCTATCACAAATTATGAAGTGTATAAGAACTACTTTGTTTACAATAATAGTCTTGATACGATGGAAGTTGTTCACTACAATTATCCTGAAAGATTAACCGCACAGAGAAGAACCGATTTAGACAGAACTATTGACATGCTCCATATTTTTACCGATAAATTCGGCGAGTATCCTTTCTTAAAAGAGAAATACGGGCACGCTGAATTCGGTTGGGGCGGCGGAATGGAACATCAAACTATATCTTCAATGGGTTCGTTTGGAAGCGGTATTGTTGCTCACGAACTTGCTCATCAATGGTTCGGCGATAAAATAACGTGCAAAGACTGGCAGCATATCTGGCTTAATGAAGGCTTTGCGACTTATTCAGAAGCAACTTATTATGAAGAGGCTTACGGCTTGGCTAGTTACAAATCCCAAATTGATAGTGAAATGAGAAGCGCAAAAAACGCCCGCGGTAGTATTTATGTAAGAAATATTACTTCCGTTAACGAAATTTTTAACGGATCGCGAAGTTACGCCAAAGGAGCCGTTGTGCTGCACATGCTTAGAGGTATTGTTGGCAAGGAAATATTTTATGATATTCTCCAGACATATATTTCAAAACCGGAACTTGTATACGGTGTAGCAACTACTGAGGATTTTCAAGCTGTTGCCGAGGAAGTTTCCGGCATTGATTTGGATTATTTTTTCTCTGAATGGATTTATGGTGAAAACTATCCGGTGTATTCAACCGTGTGGAGTAAAACCGAACTTGAAAATAATCAGTACAATGTGAGATTAAATATTGCCCAACAAACGAACACATCGCCAAAGTTTTTTACAATGCCGATACAGATTAAAATCAATACAAATCAAGGCGATACTTTATTCACTGTGTTCAATAATCAGAATAAACAAGACTTTAATTTAGTTGTAAATGGCAATCCAACAAGTTTAGAATTTGACCCCGACAATTGGATATTGAAAGAGAGCGCTGTTGTCGTCGGCGTTGAGGATGAGAATATTCTTCCCGATCAATTTGTACTCCATCAAAATTATCCGAACCCGTTTAATCCGGTGACAAAAATTAAATATTCAATCGCAATCCCTCCCCTTACCAAGGGGAGGGCTTGGGCGGGGTTAGTGACGCTGAGAATATACGACATACTCGGTAACGAAATTACCGTGTTAGTAAATGAGCATAAATCCGTGGGTAATTATGAAGTTGAATTTGTAGCAGGCAGTTTAGCCAGCGGAGTTTATTATTACAAATTAACTTCTGGAAATTATTCCGAAACAAAAAAAATGATACTTCTAAAATAATATTTTAGTAAAGCGAGCAGGCTGCTCGCTCTACAATCCTTTCAATCCAAACTGAACGTAAAATATTTTAAACAGTAGCAAATCTTAAAAACTGTTCTGCCTAAATATCTCGGCTAACGGCAGGTGATTATTCCGAAAATAAAACGAATATTCTGAGATAGTATTTTAGTAAAGCGAGCAGACTGCTCGCTCTACAATCCTTTCAATCCAAACTGAACGTAAAATATTTTTAAACAGTAGCAAATCTTAAAAAC